>DAOWIP010000320.1 GCA_030640865.1 Sedimentisphaerales bacterium
AAGAGGAGGGAATCATAATTCGCAAAAAACCGCCATTTGCGGCTATATGTCAACCGTGATTCACGAACTGGGGCATTGTCTGTACAAGGTACATGCGCTCGGCCTTGACGGCGGTGGTGCTCCGGCCGGTGGTGCTTTGGGTAATCGGCACGATTCCTGGGGGCATTTGACCACAGAAGCGCTGAATCCAAAAGGCAAGCCATTAGGGCAGCCGCGATACGGCACGTGCCTGATGAGCTATCGTAACTGCGAGGGAATGTATTGCGCACGATGCCTATTCGAACTGCGGGGATGGAATATCCTCAATAACAAGATGACCGTCAAAGGCGCAGACCAAATACCACCGAATGCAGTTATCGCAACTACGGCAGCAATGGGGCCACATGTCGCCGTTCCGGCTGCGCCGGCCAATCTCAAGGCAACACCCGGCGATAAGCAGGTTCACCTGACGTGGGAAAAGGCCGACAACACCCAGAGCTATAAAGTATTACGAGGAACCGCCACCGGTACCCACATACAAATAAAAGACAATCTGTCCAGCCTGTCATACACCGATAACGACAATACTCTTGTCAACGGCACAACATATTACTATGTTGTCATGGCAGTCAACAGCGCGGGAGACAGCCCAAAATCAACCGAAGTAAATGTCAAACCAAATGTTCTGCCAGACGCGCCACAGAATCTTCAGGGCGTCGCCAAGGCAGGCCCAAAAGTCGAATTGACATGGAATGCTGTTGGTGCGGTGGCAGCAGCTAATGATTACAATATAAGATACGCGTTCCAAAGCGGGAAATACGATAATAAACCAATCACGAACAAATCATCGCCTCATACCATCAACTTAAGCGATGGGGGAACCTTCTTTTTTGTCGTTACCGCTGTCGTCGGCGGCGCAGAAAGTAAACACAGCAACGAGATAAGTTTGACTTTCGTTCCGGCAAAACCCACCAGCGTAGCAGCCGCGGCCGGTGATAAGCAGGCCACCTTAACCTGGAAGGCTGTCAGCGGCGCCGATAGCTATGAAATAAAACGCAGCACAACCGCAGGTGAGCCATACGAAGATACTTTAACCGCCGGCCGACATTCCACCTCATATACGGATACCGGCCTGACAAATAACACACGGTATTATTACGTTATCCGTGCGGAGAACTCCGGCGGCAAAAGTGATAAATCAGCCGAGGTAAATGCCCAGCCTCATACATAGGAGTGGTGAGTGGTGGGTTGTGAGTTGTGAGTCGTGGGTTGTGAGTTGTGAGTTGGTGAGAAAGGAAATATAGTATGTCATTGGAAATCAGTTTTACTATCCAGAAAATGGATCTGCTCCTGGGTGAGGATACCAACTGCCGGTTGCTGTTGAAGAACCAAAGCCAGGAGACGCTGATGATAGACGATCCAAAATACGGAGGCATGCCATTCTATCGGGTTGTCAATCTGGATACAGGCGCGGAAATGTTGAGGAAGACCGAGCCTGTTACGGGCAAGGTGCCGTTTCCTGTCGAAATTCCGCCCGGCGAAATTCACGAGGCATGGATGTCGCTGCAGCGTATTATCAATTGGCCGTCACCCGGTAAATATACCATCTCGGCTGTTTATCTTTACGACACCGGAAAAGAAAAAATCGAAACGAAGCCGATCCTGGTCAGCGTCAGGGCTGTGGCGGTACGTAATCTCTTTTTGGATTTCGCTCATGGTGATGCCGTTAATGGGGTTTTTATCAATTCGGCAGCCGATCCGCCCGACGTTGTTATGGCACGCTTTGCGATTATTGACGGCGGTGGCATGAAAACAATTGAGCAGTTGGGCAAGGGGACTATCCTGTCTCACCCCATTAAGTCGATACCTCCGAATACGCAGGGACACAGCGGTGAGTGGGTTGCCTGGATCGATGCGAACATTTTACATTTTATCAATTGGGATAAAAATAAAAGCATCGCTTTGGCTGGTAAAATCAAGATAACGGGTACAAACCCTGATATTATATCACCTTTATATATTGATCCCACTGCTCCGGGGGTGGAACACGGCAACGGCGGGGTACTGCTGTGGTCAGATGCCGATACATCAGGCGGTACCGCTCTTACCGCAATCAAGCTGACGGCTTCCAATAAAAACGCCAAATCGCAGGTTGAAGGCAACAGTATTGTGCGTGGTCCGCGACCGGTCTGGTCTATGAGTTATGTTCGATCGGATTGTTCCCGTCATCTGGTTTATCTACAATCCCAGGAAGATAAGCTGACTTTGGCGTCAGTTCCCTGGCCGAGCGGCCGGTCCGCTATTCAAAGTTTGCCCCTGCAGGAATGGTCGGGCGATTTTGTCGCTGCCGGCGCAACCCTTACCTCAGACGATGCCCTTCGGGGCGCTGTGTTGATATGGACCGGCAAAAGCGACTCTCGCAAACTCGAGCTGATAGGCTGGATACTCGATAATAAAGGGGAATTGAAGGAGCATTACCGGGAAACTATTCCATTAAGCTCCTCAACGCCGATCTCCGACGCTGTCGTAAAGGTTAGAATAACCGGGTTACCCGCTGTTTTATTACGCAGACTCGAAACTGAATGGGTTATTTTCGACGCCTTTGGCAAGATGATGGACATTCCCGCCCCATATAATAATACAATGCTACCGATCGACTTTGTGTTTTTTGGCTTACAGGAAGTGGTGTTGATATGTGCCGAACTAACCGGCGGTTTCTCGGTCAAACGTATGGACGGAAGCGATCTGCCGCCATATTTAAAATGACGTATTGTGATATTTACGAGGTAAAATCTATGCCACCAGCAGCGAGAGTAACTGATATGCATACGTGTCCGATGGTAACGGCTGTTGTGCCGCATGTTGGCGGGCCGATTCTGCCGCCGGGGTGTCCGACGGTACTGATCGGTGGGATGCCTGCGGCAAGAGTGGGAGATATGGCAACGTGCGTCGGGCCGCCGGACACCATTGTCAAAGGATCAGCGACCGTTTTAATCGGTAATATGCCAGCCGCCCGGTTGGGCGATAATACGGCACACGGGGGTGTGATCGTCCTCGGCTGCCCAACGGTGATGATTGGCGGATGAGGGGTAAGAAGTTGTGAGTTGTGAGAAAGACAGAAGAGAAGAAGAATCCAGAATCCAGAATCCAGAATCCAGAAGAAAGAATCCAGAAGAAAGAAGAAAGAAGAATAGATTGAACAGAAGATAACTAAGACAAGAAAAATACAGTCCGCCTGCGGCGGATAACCACGGATTCCACCGATTGTACGGATTAAGAAAAAACAGAAGATAGCAAAAGAAGAGAAATACAGAAGAACAGATTAAACAGAAGGAAACGAAGAAGAAAACAGAAGAAATGCAGAAAAGATGAACGTCGAATCCCGACTTGTCGGGAAACGTTCAACATCGAATAAAGAAAAACGCGTGGGTCAAAGCCCCACCCTACAAGACTGAATAGTTACAAAAGGTGAAAATTTATGGCGTCCCCTAACGCGAATAATACTGCTGAACAACTGCCGGGCGGCTATGAAGCCATAGCTATAAGTGCGCAACAGAAAGAAGCCCCCCTACAAATCGCTGTTGTGGTAAAAATCGAACCGGACCCCGTAGCAGGCCATTTTGTTGTGCTACGAGATACGATTGACGCGAAAATACTGCTGGGCTGCATTATCGACGCCGAAAGACAGGTTCATCAGTGGGTTGAATTATGGATTCAGAGTGTCGAAAACATAGGCCAAACGGCAGCCGCAGCGCAACAGACTCTGACAAACGCGATACTCGATGAACGGTGGCGGCGTCAGTGCCGGGCGTTCGAACAAATCGACTCGGCCGAAATCATTAAAACCGGCTGGGAATCGGCCCATCCCCAACCGACCTATATTGACCTGTCGGGGCTGGAAGCAATTCATCCGAGCGATCCCGATTCGGGCCACCCCTGGCGACTATGTCAGGATGATACGATATTAACCGCAAAAGACCTGCCCGGATACGGTACCTCGCCGCACAGATACCTGTATCAGCCGGAGTTGGGGCAGAACAGTTCCTTTATTCCGGTAACGGCTCAGGCTCCCACCAACGAACATACCGAAGACATGTCCGCAACTAACTGCTCGGCCGATCATATCCTGCCACTGAATCCGGAAGGTGGTTTCATACTCGTGCGGGTCTGTGGGCTTATCGCATTCGAGGCGTTTGTCGATGTTCTCGGAGGCGCAAGCTGGGAAGGAATCAGACATGGCCGAGGTGAATTCGCTCCCGGAGTTACTCCAAAATTATTATCAGTAATGGCTTCTGATTCAGTAACTATAGGGCGGCTGTTTCATGAATCCCAGGGCCGCTGGGGGTCTCTGGCGGAATCATTTTATTTAAAATTATCGCTGTTGAGCGATATGGTATCGAGCGTCCGAACTATGGTCTGTCATCAACAAAGACCTCTGCTAAACCTGAGCACGGAGAGCTTTCAGGTAAAGCTGGGCGAGCCGGGTGCTCATTTGCCTTTTTTATGGACGAGCCGGGCGGCGCTGATCGATACCGGGGACGTTGTCGCGATGCCAATTCAGACAAGTGACGCCGAGTACTATATACCCGCCGGTTTGGCCGGCACGAGTGTCTATCGTCCCGTCTCGGTCGGGCTTCCGACCCGTGGCCGGGGGACAGTTCGGATACGTCAGGTCTTACCGGACAAAAGCGATAAAATTATTCTTGAAGGCACATTCACGACCCAGCAGCGTGTCGAAGCGGGGCCTAACGATCTGGTATGGTTACGATTGAATCTGGCCTGCGGCCGATTGGACCTGTATGCGCATCTGGAGGAAAAAACAGCTTTGGCCGCGGGCGAATTGCGATTCCGAACTATCGGTCAGCAATTAAACAATGAGCAGGTTTCAAGTCTGCGCGAGGCGGAAGGCGTGCCTATACCTGAGGCGTTGTTTGAAATTGTAACTTTGCTGAGCACTCCCTGTGATTTGTATTCTATGGGGGTATTAGCTGTCCGATTACTGCTGGTCGATGAGCAGACGACTTTGCCTGTAGCTCTTGATGAAATGCTCAGTCTGGCCCGTCAGATAGCATTGGAATACGACGAGACCCAAAGTCTGGAGGATCGGATTCAGTGTATCTTTGACGCGGACCAGCGATGGGGCGAATCGTTGGGGGGACACCGCCTGATAATGGAAGAAGTGGCACCCGAAGACGCATATAAAGTTTTGCCCTCTGATTTATGGATCAGGACTCTTGCGATGATCGTGCGTATGTTTGCCGGCATTGGCCCGGACAGCGTCTGTCGTGATTACGGGGACGCACCCGCGGGCGGCCTGCACAAGGTATTCGATCAGTCTGTTACCGATCTGGATGAGCTTATGCTGAGGGCGCGGAGCTTAATTGTGGCGGATTGTAAATTTAATCGGGAAATTAATAATATTATTCAAAAATATATGGTTGGAAGTAGTTGATCAAAATCACATAAGAAAACGCGTGGGGCAAAGCCCCACCCTACAAGAATAATGACGAATTAAGAAACCAGAATGAGAAATCAATAAATCAGTTGTGAGTTGTGAGAAAGAAAGAATTCAGAATTCAGAATTCAGAATTCAGAAGACAGAAAGAGAGAAGAGCGGAGAGGAGGAATCAATGACGAATAATAGAAAGCCACCGCAAACTCAATATAAAATATAAAATAAACAATGAGAAATTAAAGAAAATAAAAAGAGAAGTGGTGCGATACATCGCATCCTACTCAAT
>DAOWIP010000033.1 GCA_030640865.1 Sedimentisphaerales bacterium
AACGCTTCTTTCAGTGCCTCATCCCTGCTGAAATGGGCCAGCAGTCGCAGTTCGATCTGCGAATAATCGGCCGCAAGTATAGCCCCATCAGTAACTTGCGGCACAAAGGCCCGCCGTATCTCCTGGCCCAACCTGGTTCGGATAGGGATATTTTGCAGGTTCGGGTTACTGCTGCTCAGTCGTCCTGTGGCTGTTACCGTCTGATTAAACGATGCGTGTATCCGTCGCGTATCGGCACAAATCATCGAGGGCAGCTTGTCAACGTAGGTATTTTTAAGTTTGCTAAGTTGCCTGTATTCAAGCATTAACGACGCAATCGGATGCTGCCATCGCAGTGTTTCAAGCACTTCCTGATCGGTTGACGAGCCTGTTTTTGTCTTCTTGACTGGTGTCAGACCGAGCCTGACAAAGAGCACTTCAGATAACTGTTTGGGCGAATCGAGGTTGAATTCGCACTCTGCCTTCTGCTGAATCTGCTCGGTCAACTCATCAATCCGCCCGCTGATTTGTGTGCTCAGCTTCTTCAGCCAGGGTACATCCAGCGAGACGCCCTGGTATTCCATCTCGGCCAAAACCTCTACAATCGGCATTTCCACATCTCGGAACAGTGCTCGTAATTCCTTATCTGTCAATTGGTTATTGAAATGTTGATACAGTCGCCAGGTTATGTCGGCATCCTCGGCGGCATAATCGACGGCCTGTTGCGTATCGACCAGATCGAAGGTAATCTGCTTTTTGCCTTTGCCTATCAGGCTCGACAGTTTGACGGTTTCATGGCCCAGATAGTCCATCGCCAGCGAGTCCATACTATGGCTGGTACGTGTGCTGTCGAGGATGTACGAAGCGACCATCGTGTCAAAGTCCACCCCCGCAAGCTCAACGCCGGCCCGCCGCAGGATAATCCAGTCGTATTTTATGTTCTGACCGATTTTCTTAACTTCCGGATTGGTAAGGATTTGCGTTAATTTCTGTAGCACCTTTTCCCAGTCAAGATGCTTCTGGCCCAGTGGGACGCGGATGGGCAGATAATAGCCCTGACCCGCTTGCCAGGAAAAGCTCAATCCCACTAATTGCGCTGCCACCGGGTTGATGCCGGTCGTTTCGGTATCGAGCGCAAATACCTTTTGCTTACACAACTTACGATAAAAATCGTCAAAGGCGTCCTGCGTATCAACCAGAATATAATCTGCGGGCGCGTCTATGGTTACAGCATTGTCGGCGGGGTCAGTACAAACGGTACTGTCGTGCTGGAGATCGTTGGCCGTGAAGGTTTTAATTTGACCTAACAGTCTGCTGAAATTGAGCTTACGGAACATTTTTTCCAGACTGTTCTGGTCGAAACCGCTGAACTCAAACTCGTCAAAGTCGATTTCGAGTGGTACATCACAATCTATAGTAACCAGTTTTTGCGCGAGTCGCAGTTGTTCGATATTCGCTCGGAGGTTATCGCCGCGTTTGCCTTTGATTTCGTCGCGATGTTCCAGTAAGTCCTTTATGGAGCCGTACTTCTGAATCCACTGTTGGGCGGTCTTGGGTCCGACATCAGGCACGCCGGGCACGTTGTCCGATGTGTCGCCGGTTAACGCCAGGACATCAACGACCTGTTCGGGCCTGATCCCCTTGGCCTCAAACAGGCCGGGTACGTCCACAACGGTGTCTTTTCTGGGGTCGTAGAGGACTGTGTTTTCGTCTATTAACTGCTCTAAGTCCTTATCTTTGGAGCAGATATGAACAGGTATTTTTTTTTGCTGAGCCTGTCGAGTGAGTGTGCCGATGAGGTCGTCGGCTTCATAACCGCTTTTGCGTAAGACGGTTATGCGCATAGCGGCGAGTATTTCCTCTATTCGTTCTATCTGTTGCGGCAGGTCTTCGGGCATAAGCGGCCGATTGGCCTTATACTGTGGGAACATTTTGTGTCGGAATGTCGGCTCGGGCGCATCCATAGTTACGCACAGCATATCCGGCTTTCGCTCACGGAGCAGCTTCAGGATCATACTGGTAAAGATCAGTGTAACCTTGGTCGGCTCGCCGTCCGGAGCGGTCAGACTGCCGGCAAGCGGGGCATAATAAGCGGCGTAAATCTGTGCGTGACCGTCAATTATGTAAAAACTTTTAGCCATCGTAATTGGTCCATCGCGAATCGAATATCTTCCTATTGGTCAGTTAAGTCTGTTAAACACAGGTGCTATTTTGCCACAAAAAAGTACAAAAGGGAAAAAATATAATCGGGAATTTTGGGTTTGTCGTCAGATTGTTTTTTTGTTGACTTTGGAAGGTGATTTTGCGATGATAATAGTGAGTGTTGACCCGCCAGTTGACCCACCAAACGAATAGCAAAGAGTAAATGAGTTGGAGAAAACGACATATACGCACCGCGTATTGGAATTCCCGCGAGCGAAACCGTAATATATTGCCGTAAGGTTAGTTACCCACGTACTAACGGGAGAATTCAATCACGAGCACTATAACATAGGAGGTGGCATAGCCACTTTTTCTGTTCTGCATGGATGGCAAAATCCGCTCCCGTTGGTCGCTGGCTGAAATGACAGAATCGAAGAACTGAGATAAATTTTAACATAGGAGTTAATTATGCCTGCATCCAAAGTTAGTTCGGAAAGCAATAGCAGTACCGTGTATGTACTGGTGGTGTTTATTGTTCTGTTTCTCGCGGCGGCGACCTTCGCGGTAGTAATGTTCCTCGGCAATGAAGAACTCAGAAAGAACGCGGAAACTGCGCAAACAGAACTGGAGAAATTCGGTACATCCAACGAACTGCGCGAAGTTCGGCCTTTAGTACAGAAAAATAAAACAGTACTGGCCCAACTCAGCGCAGATATGAAACAATTGTGCAGTTGGATCGGAGGTGATGATCTGGCGGAGTTGTCACTGGTGGGAGCAAAAGTAACAACCGAGAAACGACTGAAAGAGACCTGGGAACAGTTGGCTATGGTATTGACTAACCCGGAAGAAGGGGACCCTTCAGTAGGGTTGGCTAACATAGTAGATGCTATGATAAAAGAGAATCGGACCCTGGGACAACAGTTTGCGCAGGTAGAAAAAGAGAAGATGGAACAGGTCCGCCGTCAAGAACAGGTACTCAAGGGAAAAGATGATGAGATCGCTCAATTGAAAGGAGACCTGGCAACGGCGAGCAGTGCCGCGCAGACGAGCGAACAAAGCTATTCGCGACGAGTAAAAGACCTGGGCGATCGCTTTGAAGAACTGATTAAAAGAATAAACGATGAGAAGGCGCAACTGCAAAGTGAAAACGACAAGCTGACGAAGCAGATGGAAGAACTGCAAAAAGAAATAGCCAAATATGACGAAAAGATAAAAGAAATGGAAGTTGTACTGCAGCAGATACGACCGAGTCCGGATATGGAACTGGCGGCACTGGATGCGGACGGTACGGTGGTTTCCGTGAATTCGCGTGATATGCTGGCATACATCAGCCTGGCTAAAAATGATCATATCTATCGAGGTCTGACGTTTACGGTTTATGACAGTTACACGTCAATACCCAAAACAGGAAAAGGTAAAGGTAAATTAGAGGTGGTTGAGATTCTGGATACGATTTCCAAGTGCCGGATTACCGAGTATGACTCCACGTATCCAATTATGGAAAAAGACATCATCGCTAACCTGATCTGGGACAAAGATAAGAAATATCAATTTTGCGTGGCAGGTGATTTTGACTTTGACCAGAACGGCGAGATCGATCCGGACGGCCGGGAACAAATCGTCAGCCTGATAAACAACTGGGGCGGTCAGGCAGTCAGTTCACTGTCAGTAGATACCGATTTTCTGGTGCTGGGCCAGCCGTCGGCAGTTCCGATGCGTCCGAGAGAAGAAGATTTCGACCGTAATACCGAGGTGGTCAAGAAATATAATCAGGCTGTGCAAAATGCGGAAAAATATAAAGCGATTCTGCAAAGCGGGAAGTCTTTAGGGGTGCCGACGTTTAATACCAGCCGCTTTTTCCGATTCATCGGGTATCATCCCAGAGGAGTGATAGAACGGAAAAAGAGAATATGAGGTGCTGAACGGGTGAGCGAATGTGCAACATGGAATCAGGAGGACGATCAATGAATCGACGGCAGTTTTTAAGAAACACATTCGCGGCAACGCTAACATACAGTCTGTCCGGTTGTGGGGGGGCAGGCAAGGGCCTGTTTAAGAAGGAGAAAAATAAGCAGCCGCAGCCTAATATTCTGTTTTG
>DAOWIP010000321.1 GCA_030640865.1 Sedimentisphaerales bacterium
GTCTTCAAAAGCAGCAGATTTGCACAGTGGATCGGCGCGGAATAAAGGCGGTCCGTGCGTAACAACAACAGCCATACATGGAACCCCATACCAGCCGGCATAATCGATTCCATCGTGACCGGGAATATCCACCGTACCCGCAGGGTAGTTATTCCAATAAATAGTATCCGTATAATCCGAAAGCCAGCGGCTCGTTATGCCGGCCTGCTGCCAATCTGCCGGTATCGTCGGGTCTCCCCGATCCTGCAACAGCAGATACGCTGTTACAGGCATATCAACCGTAACTGAATATGCGGGCGCCGGCTGCATCCCATCACCCCGATTGATACTAACGTAGTTGAATCCCAATAACTCCGACGGTAATTCGTTGAAGTTATATTGATCGCTGCATCGTAGTGAATCCATACTCAGCAGTCCGGTAGCGGCTCCGAGCGCCTGGGGCAGGTTAGATATATTGACTTCGGGCAAAATAAATATCAATTCTGTTGCCGTGTCGCTTGAGCCAATGCCATTAAGGTACGTTTTCGCACGAACAACCGTTGATTCTGTTAGTACAAATGAGTCAGTGTATAACAAAGAGTCAGATGAAGGTTCGCTGCCATCTGATGTGTAACGGATTTCGGCATTGGAGACTGCCGCTGGGGGTTCTATGGTTACGGTTTTACTAATGATATATTTACCACCAGAGGGATTGATAATCGGCGGCGGCAAGATTATTTTTTCAAATGAAGCGGTGGCTGATGCTACTACTATACTCGCTACCAGTGCTATGGCCTTAACCGTGGCACTATGATCCAGTACAAAAGGGACAGTATATACCTCTGATGTAGCATTCGGTTCGCTGCCATCCAAAGTATAGCGAATTTCATCCGGTGTTATTTCCGCTCCTGTTTTGATTTCAATTTCTGTAGTATGGACAAATTCACGATTGCCGGTTATCCACATATCCTCGTTGTAAATAAACCACGCGGTAGCAGTACAACTTTTATTTGTCTTGAGCCTGACCCAGTGCGCGGAGAATCCATCCGGAAATTTGTGAACGATGGTCTTGCCGGCAGGCACGCTGATGCTTTTGTAAACATGCCATGAACGGTCCGCCAGAAAATCGACCTCGATTGCAAAAACTACATCTTCCTGCAAGTTATGAGAGAGCTCGACGCTTTTATTATTGTATCCTGTCATCAGATAAGGATCGGAAGACGTATTAGCCTGTACTGCTGTATCCTTCCAGGGTCCTCCCATACCCCTGGGAATGCCAAGCTTCCAGAGATCATCCACGTTACCAAACCACAAGCCGACCTTACTGTCGTCAGACTGAATGTAGTGATCGTCAGTTACAGCATTAGTAAGATTGCCGGATAAGATCAGCATACCACGCCAGGAGCAGTAGTCGTAAATCATTCGATTGTGAGTGGTAATCGGGCGAATCTTGGCCAAGCCTCCGGAGAGTTCCCTGGGCAGCTCGTAGAAAGTGCCATGAATATTCATGAGAGAGCGTTCGGTAACGATCTCTCGAATACCCCGGCACCATCCTGATGCGGTCGCGTTGTCAAATTCTTGATCGCCCTTCGGCAGGCGATAGCGGTTTTGCGAACTGTCTGTCATAATAATCGAGGCATTATCCACCTGGAAATCCTGAGTGGTCGCCGCATTACTCCATAGCCAGGATTCGGTACTCGGATTATTCACACGGACAAGCTGCATATCTTCGCCGATCTCATAATAGCCTGAATCAACAATATTACCGGATTCATTGATCACCTTGGCCGCGAATTGCAGTTTCAAATCACTGCCGCTATCCGGCCTGACAATACCCTCCGAGCGACTGACAGCCTGATTAGCAGCAGCCAGGCTCTGGAACATTGTCGGTTCAGTGGTTTGGCCCGATGAGGCATAGTGGAAGTAAGCGGTAGCCGAGTTAATGTCGCTATCCGTCTTCACACGAACCCACTGTCCGTTTAGGCCGGATGGAAATACATAGTAGGCATAACCGCTTGCGGGAACAACCACAGAGGTGTTTTCCGTCCAGCTTCCACTGCCGTTAGTATCAATTTCAAGTGCAAAGGTTACAGGAGTGTCTTTATCGTGGCATAAATGGACAATTCGCTTTTCAAAGCCGTTAAACAAATACGGTTCTGACGGCTGATTTGCCTGAACGCTTTGCTTAACCCAAGGCCCACCCCAGCCGGCAGGTTTGCCGAACTTTGCCAAATCACTCATTGACCCAAACCACAAATTCGACTGATTTCGGCCAAGCAGCGGATTTCCGAAATGGGAGGCGTCATCGCAGGCTTGTACTAATTTACCATTCCAGTAAGCGTAATCCACAACCATTTTCAAGTGGGTTGAAATCGGGACAATGCCTGCGGTATTGGCATGGCTGAAAGACTGCGGAAATTCATAGTACATGCAATGCATGTCCATCAGCAGACGGCCTGGCTCGGCTTCGCGAATGCGAGGCCATTCGGTGAACCAGCCGTGATCCGCATCCTGAGTATAGCTTGATTTCGGCAAACGAAAACGCTGCCATTGTCCCCCATTATCGCATACATTCAGCAATACCGATTTATTATCCCAGCCTATAGCCCACAAAGGTGCGGCGGTATCGGGCACGCCATAAATGCCTCCCCGGCTGGTAATGTCAGTGTACTTGTTTCCGTCGATAATCGTCCAACTGGCCGGGTCCCCCGCATTGCCCGTACCGTCCCATTCGGCAAGCACGCCACCGTGTCCATTATTGGACACTACCAGTCGGCCCTGTCCGGTATAGCCGCCCTTGCCGTGGTTCCCCGGCAATAAATCACTTCCGCCGGCATTACGATCCTTATGAAGTGTGGTTACGGCCAGCGTGTTGACATCAACTTCATAGAGTCCCTCCTCCATTGTGATAAAATAAACTTTGTTTGTCGGATCGGTCAGATGCCTCGCTGTGGCTGTCATTCGCCCCGGCATTTGCGAAAACGGAATTGTGCGGACGTTGCCCTGATCATTGATGAGGTATGAAGCGATAATTAACTGGTTTGATTCGATGTGAATCATCCGATTGGCAGGAGTCCCACCGATACTCTCCGGTCGAATGGTCAATTGTAATTGTGAGTTGAGTTGGTAAAGCTTATCATCACTTCCTAAAGGCGAATGAGCCGTATATGTCATAAACCACAGACTACCTGTTTCCGGCCACGGCACGGCCGCGCCAATACCGCACTCGGCGGTTGTACCGTTCGTTACCGCCAGATGAGGATAAATACCGCTGAATTGCGGATAGGTGGAACCACCATTGTCAAGAATATCTGACCATGCCATATCGGTCGAGACCGTGGCAAGCACGCAAAAGAAAAATAAATAGGTTACTGTTTTTCTCATAGTCTAACTCTCCTTTGATATTTCAAGATGAAATATGTTTTTTTTATCGCCATAGCGTCTCTTCGAGCCATTCATTAGCCAACAAAGCCATGTCGGCCAAATTGACCGTACCGTCTCTGTTTAAATCACTCCACTGTTCGTCTCCGCTTTGCAGCCAATCAATCAACTGTTCCGACAAATCATCCGAATCAACGATCCCGTCGTTAGTTACATCCCCGCATAGCGACCATCCCCACGGTCCAATACTCGCCTCGGCCGTTCCACCATACGCTCCCATATTAATGCGTATATTTGTGCCATAAAGATTAGACGGATCGACATCTAGAGACATCGGCTCATTCTGGAGATTTGCCCCCGGATTGCCGGCGTCGATACACCGACTGGTTATATCATCCCATGTCCATACCTTGCGCTGGACATCCCAGCGCCAGCCCGCACTGTTCAAATGATAATCGTTGTTTGCCGCATCAACAAAGCAGGGGTCTGTATGGATATTGCCTGTTCCGCCATACCCGTCTGGAAGACAACTATAACTCGGTTCAGAATTGGCGGCAAAGAGCGGTTCGTTGTTGCCCCAGATGATGCAATTAACGATCTCATGATCAGAGGCCCACGAGACACCAAGGCTTGCTCCCGTATTGTTCACGATGGTACAGTTTTTCATAAGCCCTTTACAGGCATGTAAGGCGCCTGCGCCATTTCCGCCGCTTAACTCACCCGTGGCTGTATTGTTGCTTATTACACAATTGGCAATCGTCCCCTCCTGAGTGTTGGCGATACCACCACCGGAGGTTCTGGACGTATTACTCCGAATGACACAATGACTGATGAGGCCATAACAGCCTTCTATTCCACCGCCGGTCCTGTCGCAAATATTCCCCTCAATAGTACAATCGGTAATCGTGGCGTGAGTCCCCTGACCGCAAATTCCACCACCACGTGGGTTGCCGTCATAGGCGTAACCACCAGTAATAGTGAAACCGGTTAATACACAACTTTCATTCTCAGTCCCTTTAAAGATAACCGTTGAATCGGCAGAATGGCCGTCTATTATCGTGGCCGCCACAACAGCCGGATCATTGGGATTGGTGGAACGGAGGATCAGGTTCTTACCGTCGAACCTGATGGGGCCGCAATAATTTCCCGGAATGACTATTATTTCATCGCCGGACGAGGCGGCATTAACAGCATGTTGAACATAATAGGGGTCGCCTTCCGAAACGGAGGAATCGACATGGACTGTAACCTGGTTCAGATCGACGGTATGCGGTCCTCCCGTATAGACCATTTCTTCCTGGGTTTCGAGGTTGATGACCCGGAAGTCATTGAGCGTAGTAGGGGTACCGCTTCGAATGTCCTCGAAGGTCAAATAGAAGCGTCTGGCCGCTTCGGGGTCGGCTTCGACCAGATCGGTGAAGTCAAGCACAAAGGTGTAGTCCCCCGCCTCTTCTGTTCCGTCAAACGCGAGATTCCTGAAATAATAATTATAATAAAGGCCGTTGAACATGTAAGGCTGCCAGGTCTGTTGAGGTTCGGTCTGGCTGAAATCGGAAATACCCAGCGTCATCTTCAGATGACTTCTGATTTGATTGTTAACGGTTACCTCGGCGATTACCTTGGGTTCGTAATTGTGCCTGTTGCCGACGATCAGGTGATGCACTCTGCCGTCCCATAATTTAAAGGCCGGTTTACGGTTTGACGGAGGCGACCAGCCCGAAACGCTCGTAAGACGACGGACCGAATCGTAAGAAAACCAACGAAATCCGCTGTTATCCCCGTCGCCATAAAAGGACGATTCGGAGACTTTGAAGGCGCCCTTTTCGCCGGAGTCAACGACCCCGTTGTTATTGATGTCGGTCCAGACATCGTCATTGTAGCCGATCAGACACATGGCATGTCCGCCGTAACTGCGAGTGAAAGCAATCACGTAGGTACCGACCAAATCGTCATCGGCCTCGGTACTCGGATCGTCACTGAAAAACGTCCACTCTCGTCCCGCGGAGCACGTAAAAATGACAAGTCCGTACCCATTGGTCAGCATCTGCTTGAGCAGGTGCATTCCATCTTCGGTATCGGTATCGGCAATGTACTCAGCGCGTTCCATACGGCGGCTAATCGCATTGAGCCAGACATCAGGCTCGGTATTCCATGCTTTCGCGTTATCGGTAAAGGGACATTCCTGCCATGTAGCGCCCCCGTGTGTTTGCAGTATCGGATAGGTGTCCAGATAAGAAATGCCGCCGCCGATCGGGCGGGCGGCAAAGGCAATCATCCATCGCGGCGAAAACTTCGTACTGTTGTCTTCGGTCTTGTTATCTATCTCAATGCCGTCGATGATGTAGTTATAAAGATGGAAGTTATGAGTAAAGGTATAATAAATCTCCGCAAAGGGCTGACATGCGCCGCTTTTGTACACACGGCCCTCTGTATAGATGTCACAAGGCGCATCTACCACTCGGAAGCAGTCATCCCCATAGCAATCGCTGGGGATATTCTGGTGGCGCTTGACCGGAAAGCTGCCGAGTTCGCTGTTGTCAAGCTGCGGCGGCAACGGGGCAAACTCCGGTTGCGCGTCCCCCGACGAAGGCGATGTGTCCTGGCCAAGCGGCGAGGCAAATGATTCATTCAATGTCGGCATTCCCTGACGAACACGCTCCGCGTTGACACGTTCAAGCCCCATAGGATTCATTTTCACGGCCCGAATCCGCGTCATTCCAATCTCATCCTCAGCCGCCTGACTGATACCTGCCAGTATCGGCAGCAGGGACAGAAAAATTAAAAAACATGATACTCTACGCATAACACAACCTCCGATAGTTATTATTTGTCGTTATATAATACTACAGCGCGATTTAGGCATTTTTGGGGTCCATAGACTCTGTTATCAGTATCATAAACGCGGTTTTTGAGTCCAAAAAGAACTAAGCCGCGCTGTAGTAATAAGGACACATTCTAATCTCATTAAGGCAAGTTTTACACACTAACTATAACCCTACCCATTGTAAAGACCAATATTTCCTTTGTTTAAGGTGTAAGTTGCAGCGTTTCATTTAACTCAGTCGCTTTGCGTAGCGCAGGCGTAGCCGAAGCGGAGCGAAGCGACTGGTCGCTTGTCTGGTACAGCTCTGCCGGCGTTCTCCTGCCCAATGATTTGTGCGGCCTGCGATGATTATAATAATCAAAATACTGCCGCAGTGACCGTATCAACTCATGGCCATCATCATACTCACGCAAATAAATTTCTTCATACTTGACCGTCCGCCACAAACGCTCAGCCAGGATATTATCAAAGCACCGGCCTTTACCGGACATGCTGACCCTGATCTTACGAGCTTTCAGTTCATTAATAAAGTCGCTGCTGGTGTACTGGCTGCCCTGATCCGAATGAAACACCGTCGGCCTTGCCACACTCAACGCTTCATCCAACGCATCCATGCAGAACAGCGACTCAAGGCTATTGGACACTGACCAGCTTATCACATATCTGCTGAAATAATCCATGATCGCAACCAGATACATAAAACCGTGTGCCATGCGAATATATGTTATATCCGAACACCATACCTGATCGGACTCGGTGATATCCATCTTGCGAATAAGACATGGATATTTCGTGTGCTCGATAATGCTCTGTGTGGTCCTGGGCTTGGGATAGATAGCCATAAGCCCCATTTTACGCATTAGCCGCCTGATACGTTTATGATTGACTACAATACCTTTTTCCAGGCGAACCACATCAACCATACGCTCGACGCCGGTAAACGGATGAGCGGTGAATTCTTCGTCTATAAAGTTCATCATCGTAATATCACGCTCAGCTATTGATGCAGCTTTATAGTAAACCCGAGAACGGTTGACATTGAGCAGATCACACTGCTTCCTGATACTGAGCTTATTATTTACCTTGTCGATCATCTCTATTCTTCGAGTAATCCTAACTGATGCAATTTTTTTTTGAGAAAATCAATCTCCACTGCCTGCTGGCCGATCTTCTGATGGAGCTTTTCTTCATCAACCGACTTTATGTCTCGTGCCTGCTTTGTTCTGCCATCAGCCATAGCTTGCGGCAATTGCTCCAGAGCCTGTTTTTTCCATTGTCGCACCTGGTTTGGATGAACTTCATAGATCGATGCAATCTCGTTGATGGTCTTCTCACTCTTGATTGCCTCAATTGCCACTTTCGCCTTGAAAGCCTTTCCAAAA
>DAOWIP010000410.1 GCA_030640865.1 Sedimentisphaerales bacterium
AACACCTCTCTGAAATACAGAAAGGTGCCACCCAAGAGGTTTTAATCACAAGCTGGAAACTTGTGCTGCATTTGGCTAAAATGTTACGAAAAAATTAACGTAGGAGTAATAAATGCCGACCGTTAACCAATTAATTAAAAAAGGGCGTAAGAAGGCCCAGAAGAAATCCCGCACTACCGATTTGGGCTGCTGTCCCCAAAGAAGGGGTGTGTGTTTGCAGGTGAAAACCCAGACCCCCAAAAAGCCCAACTCGGCCCTTCGGAAAGTGGCCCGCGTACGGCTGAGCAACGGTAAGGAAATCACCGCCTATATTCCTGGTGTCGATCATAATCTCCAGGAACATAGTATCGTGCTGGTCCGCGGCGGTCGTGTACGCGACCTGCCGGGTGTTCGGTATCATATTGTCCGCGGTGTGCTTGACACTATGGGCGTCAGCGGCCGCAAACAAGGACGCAGTAAATACGGCGCTAAACGTGGGAAATGAGTGAATGGGTGTAAGAGTATAAGAGTGTAACAGTGTAAGAGTATTTTTTTAGGAGTGTACAGGCTAATGGCAAAGCGATTTACGGCCTCGGCCAAACAATTACAATCAGACCCGAAGTTCGATAGCAAGCTGGTCTCTAAGTTCATTAATTGTCTGATGGGGGAGGGCAAGAAAAGCGTTGCCCAGCGGTTAATGTATGATGCTATGGGACTGATCGGACGTCGTATTACAGACGTACCGCCTCTGGAGGTATTCGAGACGGCGATAAACAACGTCAAACCACTTATCGAAGTACGCAGTAAACGGGTGGGCGGCTCAACCTATCAGGTGCCTATGCAGGTCAAATACAAGCGTCAGCAAGCACTGGCGTTTCGGTGGATTCTCGCTGCCTCGCGTGGCAAAAAGGGCAAGCCGATGGCTCGGCGGCTGTCCGACGAACTCCTGGCGGCCTATAAAAAAGAAGGAGCCGCTATGACCACGCGTGAAAATGTGCATCGTATGGCCGAGGCTAACAAGGCCTTCGCTCACTTCGCCTGGTAATAAATGTTCGCAAATATAACTGCCACAAGCGGGAACAGAAACAATTCCCAATTGTGGCAGTTTTTTAATGAACTATGTTTATACCGGAGTTATGTAGGGGCTATCATGAAAAAATTATCTGTATTTGTCCTGATCGTGTTATTGGTATCCTGCGCAAATAACAAGGCCAACGGAACAAAGAGTAGTAATTCCGCGTTCCAGGGCCGGAACATAAACCGTATTAAGCCTTTCTCCGGCGATCGCTATTATTGGCAATACAAGGGTGAACCCGTATTGCTTCTGGGCGGCTCAAAGGACGACAATCTCTTTCAGATTCCGGATTTGAAAAAGCACCTTGATTTGTTGGCAAGTGTGGGCGGTAATTATATTCGCAATACTATGAGCTCCAGAAAGGACAAGGGTTTTGAGGTTTATCCGTTCAGAAGATTGCCCAACGGCAAATACGACCTGAACCAATGGAACGATGAGTACTGGAGGCGTTTCCAGAATCTGCTCAAGTGGACCGGGCAGCGAGATATTATTGTCCAGATCGAGGTGTGGGACCGGTTTGATTATACTGATGCGCGCAAATTGGATAATTGGCGGCCAAATCCCTACAATCCGGCCAACAACATAAACTACACCACGGCGGAATCCCGCTTGGTAACTTCATATCCAAAATACCACCCAAGCGCCGATAAGCAGCCCTTTTTTCATACTATCCCCGCGATGGACGATAATACGGTGTTGCGTCGATACCAAGAGGCCTTCGTTGATAAGATGCTCTCGTATTCGCTACCCTGCGGCAATGTGCTTTATTGTATGGATAACGAAACAAGTACACCTCCGATATGGGGGCAGTATTGGATGAAATATATCGAAAAAAGAGCAGCCGAACTCGGCGTTGATGTCTATGTTACCGATATGTTTGATGTGGGCTGGGAACTGGATACGGAAGAAAAATTCCTGCTCTCTTTCGATAATCCCGATGTTTATACCTTTCTTGACATCTCACAAAATACCGCTAACAAAAACACCTTTAAGAAACAATGGCAAAACATATTATTTGTGCGGAATCGGATAAAGAAAACCCCCCGCCCGATAAACAATACCAAGAATTACGGAGCCGATGAGTATCCGCCACGAAGCAATTACCAAAAAAGAGTCTATCGCCGCTGGGGTACGGTTTCGGCTGTACAGCGTTATGTATTGAATGTGATCGGTGGCTGCGCTTCGACTCGTTTTCACAGAAATCAAAGTAATGGTCTCGGCCTGACTAAACCCGCCCAGTCCTGCATTAAGGCCGTTCGCAAACTTGAAAGCCTTGTTAAGATGTGGGAGGTTACTCCGCGAAACGATCTCTTGACGGACTATGAAGACTCGAAGGTCTTTCTAACAGCCGACCCCGGCCGAAAGTACGTCCTGTATTTTATGCAGGGCGGCTCCGTAAAACTTAATCTGCTCGGCCATAAACATTATTACAATTTAAGATGGATTAATGTTATGGATGGTAAATGGGGCAGGAAATACATTGTATTCCGCGGCGGAACGGTATATATTTCCACCCCGGACGATGGGGTTTGACTCCTGGCGATGGTGCCGTTAACCTTCAATTGACAGAAGTTTTGTTTTAACAAAACTTTTGCGAAAATCAGATTTTAAGGTGGGTGTTGTAGCCTATATGGTAAAATATATTTAAGTGGTAATTATGGATCTTAGTAAAATACGCAACATAGGAATAATGGCTCATATTGACGCCGGCAAGACTACCGTTACCGAGCGGATTCTCTATTTCACCGGCCAGACGTACAAGATTGGCGAGGTTCACGACGGGACGGCGGTAATGGATTACCTTGCCGAGGAACAAGAACGCGGTATTACCATTACCTGCGCCGCTATAACCTGTCCATGGAAAGGCTATACCATCAACCTTATCGACACGCCCGGCCACGTCGATTTCACAGTTGAAGTCGAACGTTCCCTCCGCGTTCTCGATGGAGCCGTTGCCGTCTTCGACGCCAGCGAAGGCGTTCAGGCCCAGTCGGAGACGGTGTGGAGGCAAGCCCAAAAATACAATATACCGTGCATCTGTTTTGTGAACAAAATGGATAAAATCGGCGCCGATTTCGAAATGACCATTGAAAGTCTTCGGGATAAGCTATTGGCCAAT
>DAOWIP010000283.1 GCA_030640865.1 Sedimentisphaerales bacterium
GAGCCGGCTTTATCACCGCGACCATTGCCGAGTATTTCCGTGATCAGGGCAAAGACGTTTTGTTGTTGATGGATTCGGTTACACGGATTGCTATGGCGCAGCGGCAGATTGGTTTGGCATTGGGTGAACCGCCTGCTACGCGGGGTTATACGCCAAGTGTGTTTGCCCTGCTGCCGCGTTTGCTCGAGCGCTGCGGGCGGAGCCTGCGGGGCAGTATTACGGGTTTTTATACCGTTCTCGTCGAGGGCGACGATTTGAGTGAACCGATTTCCGATGCCTTGCGTGGCATATTGGATGGTCATCTGTGGTTGTCTCGTGATCTGGCCAATCGCGGCCATTATCCCGCCGTTGATATTTTGGAAAGCATCAGCCGTGTTATGCCTGACGTGGTAGATGAGGCCCATTGGCAGTGGGCACGGGTGATTACACATCTGACCGCGGTTTATCGCGACATCGAAGACCTGGTCAACATCGGTGCTTATGCTGAGGGAACTAACCCCGAATATGATCTGGCGGTGCGAGCGCGAGCGGAAATAAATCAATTTTTGCAGCAGTTAATCCGGGAGCGGTTCAGCCTTGAGCAAACGCAGCGAGATTTAAAGACGCTCGTCGAGCGGATTGCCGGCGGTTCTGTTGTGCGGAACGCAACCCCCCAGCAGTCTGCTCAGGGTGTCGGGAATCAGCCGGCGCAGAATAATCTTGATAATCAGAACCAGCGGCCTATGCCTGGGTTGGAGAGAATGATGGCAGGAGTATAAATGGCGGCAACCACAGGCTGTCGTCATTTATACCGATTCTGAATGAATCTGAATGAAAGTGTTCTATAGTTTTTTACGCGGCGCCCAGGCCCGCCCTACTTAAGAATAATCAGAGATGAAGAAATTTGAGTTTCGTTTACAAACCGTATTAAAGCTGCGGCAACAGCAGGAAGATCAGAAGAAACGAGTTGTTGGTTCCTTCCTGGCCGAGATTAACGAGTTGCAGCGTGAGGCTGTGGAAATGGCCCAGGCCGTCAGTGAGCAGGGGCAGGTTCTCCAGCGGTACATTAATGGTGACGTGGACGTAAATTGGATAACGTATTATCACGGTTATGTAACTAATATGAGGCGGTCCATCAGCGAAAAGATCGAGGAAGTCGCCAGGGTGCAGCAGAAGTTGATTCAGGCCCGTCAGGAATTAACCGAAGCCGCTCGGAAAACCAGGATACTCGAAAAGTTTAAAGAGAAACTTATGGAACGCCACGACAGACAATTGAAAAAAATTGAAGCCCGTGAGATGGATGAGATTGGCAATCAGCTTTTTCAGCCCTCACGCAACACGGCTTAAATAGCTGACGCGTGGGGCAAAACCCCACCCTACTGCTTAAATAATGACTGGATATATTTCAGTATGGGAAAAATAATTTTATCAGTTTTGTTGGTTGTTCTTGCGATGCACAGCCTGGCTCTGCTGGGTTTCCTGGGATACGGCCTGGCGACCGACCGACTTGACGAGGAAAAAAGGGTTCAGTATCTGGCTACCTGGCGCGGCGAAAAGCTGGTTCCGCCATCGCCGGTTGAGATTGTCGAGAAGAAAGAGGAAAGCCCTCAAGAGGCAAGTTCCAGAATCCAGGTCGCACAGCAGGAGCGTGAGATTCTTACGCGTGAGATGCAGATGTTTGCTCAACTGCTGCAGGACAAAGACGTTTCTCTCCAGACCGCTCAGGCCAAGCTGAAAAAGGACCTTAAGGTTTTACGGTTCGAACAGGAACAGTTCGACGCCCGTGTCGGGCAACATCAGAAAATGGCACAAGAAGAGAGTTTTCGTAAGGCACTGAAGAATTATTCCAGTATGAAACCGAAATATACCAAGGATGATTTTATGAAAATGGACGAAAAGGATGTCGTCCGCTATCTGTCGGAGATGAAATCCGCTACCGCCACGGCGATTCTGGAGCAGTTTAAGACCCCGCAGGAACAGGACAAGCGGCTCAAGTTGATGAAAATGCTGGAACAGTATGGCGTGATCGATCTCAGGGACAAAGGCAAACACGCCGATAAACTGGTTAGTAATTAGTAAACGAGTAAAGAAGTAGATTTTCACTATGCAGGTAAAAGATTTAAAAAATTTGTCGCCGAATCTGGAAGTGTTCGCCGCCCATAAACCTGTCGAGTCGGCTGGTGCCGATGTCTTTGGTTCGCTTTTCAACGTAGCCTGCTATGAGGCGGCTGATACACGTTCGCTCGGTTCGAGGGAGGTTCGTCAACGGGCCTATGACCACGAGCGATTGGATTCTTTCGATACCAGGCAACGTCGTCAGATTGAGCCGGCAGAGCAGCGTGCGAATAATAATTCTATAGATAATATTACACGTTCTGAGCGGTGTAGCGAACCTGATGCGATTGAACCGTCTCACAGTCGGCTGAAGGAAGAGGCAGTCGGGCCTAAAGGTGCCGCCGAAAATGATGGTTCCGTTGGGGGTCCGGTAAGTAGTGAAAATAATTCGTCTGAACAGGTGTTAAATGATCAGATGATGATGAATAATTCGGCTGAACAGGGCGGCGTGGTTCCCGTTCGAGATAACAAAGGGAACATCGTTAATACGGCCTCTGCCCAATCGAACGATTCTGAAACGGCCGATGGGCGGAAGATGTCATTACAGATACAGCAGATACAAAATAATAAGAATGCCACGCAAGGTTTGGAAAAACAGCATGAGGCGAATATTTCCAAACAGGCCGCCTCCACCGAGAGCGGCAAAGTTGTCAGCGATGAGTTGAAGCTGTTACTAACAGAGAATAATGAGTCGCAACAGCACCAGGGCGATATTGAAAAAAATGGTAACGCCAAAAGCTCAGCTATGGGCGTCGATGAATCCGACCCTCGCGCAGCCAAGGCCCAGAATACCACATACAATTTGACGGCTGAGGAGAACGATAAAAATGTGGTTGAGCCTTTGTCGCTGGACGCGTTGGCTCGCTCGTTGCAGGCGAAAAAAAACGAGGCTGTACGTTCGGGTACGACAGTTGAGCAGTCGCAAAATTCCCCTCAGTTACTCGCGCCTGCATCGACGGATAATACGAATATGTCCAATGGGTCTTTTGCCGGTCGTGATAACAAAAACAATAATAACCCACTGGAGGCCCTGACTCGCGGCGGTATGAGAGTCGATTTGGAAAAGCCCGCGGATTTGCAGGATGTTATTACGCCTCCGAAAACGACTGATGTCGGCACCCCCGATATGCAACATAATGTAGATCGCATCGTGAAAGCCGCACGTACGATTGCGAACCGGGGTTCTTCGGTAATGCAATTGCGTTTGGACCCGCCGGAGTTGGGGACGCTGCGTATCGAGGTCAGGCACAGCGCAGACGGCTTGAATTTGCAGTTGCAAACCACCAATCATCGGACTCAGCAGCTTTTGCAGCAAAATAGCAGCGAACTACGCTCCGCCCTGGAGGCCCAGGGATTCCAAAACACCCGGATCGATGTGCAGTTACGCCTTGATCTGCGAAATGATCAACAGGCATTCTCTCAGGATCAGGGGGGGAATTACCCCCAGGAACACTCACAAGAACAGCAGAACAGAGA
>DAOWIP010000088.1 GCA_030640865.1 Sedimentisphaerales bacterium
CCCGGCAGTTTCAGTGCGAATATCAGGAAGAACACCGGCAGCCACACCAGTCGAAAGATCGGCCAACCGCCTAACAGGAGTACTATCCCGCCCAGCATCAATATCATCATTACTGGTTTTGGGTAGCCGAATTTGGTATATATACTGGACACATAGCCCAGCAGGCTCACAGTCATCACAAGCAGCCCTGCATAGCTGCGCCGACCTACTGTCTTTTTTAGTTGTTCACGCAGCTGGTAAATAAAATACAGACTGAACGCTGGTATCAGTATCCCGTGTGACTCGCTCGCCGTCCCCCAGCTCAATACCAGTCGCTGAAGTTCCTGTCTGAACAGCAGCGCGAACAGCGCACTTACCAGCGCGATCTTCCATATTCGATCCACCACTCTGACGAGTTTCTTTTCGCTGAACCCGCCCACTGACGGTTCCATCGCCTCTAAGTCGGCGCCTCCTTTCGCCGATCCACGCGAATTATTTTGGTTTTCTCGTAGCGTCATACATTATTATACCAATTGCGCTTAATTATTTTCTGTTGCGAGAGCTTTTTAAATAGCCCCCGCTGTTAAGCGGGGGGTTCTTTGCTATCCCCCCATGCAAAACAGGGGGATTCTTCTCTTTTATTAGGCCCAAAGGGCCGAAAGAACGCATAGCCGGGGGCGTAAGCCCCCGGAAAAAGTTTCATCATCTCTTACAGCCCCGAAGGGGCGAAAGAAAAACATAATCATCCACACTTTTTCTTTCTTTAGATTTTCTTGCCTTTTCTTGATCGGTGTTTAGTCAGTGCAAATCTGTGCCTATTATTCTTTTCTTATTTTTGCGACCTGCCTTAAATCATTAAACCTAAAATTCTTCCCCACCCTTCACTCTCTTTCTCACAACCCACAACTCACCACTCACAACTCTCTCATCAGTGTCCGAAATCCTTATCTGCAAGATTGCGATCATAAACAAACCCGAACCCGTAGGTCGCGCGGAAGCTGTTACGAATCACAGCCACCCAGCGGGCCACCGGATGGGAGCCGATATTGATAATATCATTCGGCTTAATGAACATATCTGGTTGTGAGCCTTCCATCAGTTTCTGCAGGTTCAATCGGCAGGTTACTTCTTTATCTCGGCCGATTCGCCGTGTAATATCACAACAGTTCATATTTGCTAATGGTGTAAGCGGTCCTGCCACGGAAATCGCCTGTTTTAGTGTCATACGTTGTCCCTGAAGCGAGTATGGCCCCGGCCGTGATACCTGCCCCATTACGTAGAAAACACCTACGTCGTTGTATAGCAACTGGATATAATCTCCGGATCGTATCACTATATTTTGTGTCATATCTCCGCTTTGCAGAGCCTTCAGATCAACTCGTATCACTTCTTGATGTTGACCGTTTGGTCCTTTCCATTCTTGTCGGCTCGAAATTCGCGGCGGCTGTACCGGCATTCGCGGTTCTTCCACTCGTCCCGGCACCGGTGTCTTTTGATCGACCGGTATTAATTGAAACTTTCCGTTCTCTCGTATTATCTTTAATTTCTTATCGGGTTCCGCGTATAATTCAACTGGTGCCGTCATCTCCGTCATTGGCCGAATGCTTTCCAGCAATCCATCCCATTCTTGTTTTGGAGTCAGTTTCGGTACTTCTTTGGGCCTGGCTGACATCGGCGGTTCTGCCGGCTTCGGCTGTATAGGCGGTTCTATAGCCTTCGGCTCCGGCTGCTCCGGCGGTTCTGTAACTTTCGGTTCCGGATGAGGCGGTTTCGGCCGACTCGTCGGTACGGGTTTCACTTGTACAGGCTTCGACGGAATATTCGGTTCTGGCGGAACTAATTCTTCCATTCTCATCGGTTGATATGGAAGCGGCTCTGTTCGTATTTCGGATGGTTCTTCGCTTGGTTCTTCTGCACGCGATACTGGTGGTGTGGGTCGCGAATATTCTGCCGGCGAATCATCAGGGTAGCCGGTGGTGAGTTGTCTCTCTATCCTTTCCAGGTCTTCATCGCTTATCTTTCGCACTACGTATGCGTAATCAACTCCGGCTTGCGGAACTCCTCCGGCCTGCGCTACGGCCTCTAATATCCGAAAATCAGATTGCGTAAGTTGATACCGGCCGGCTGATGCTATCGCGCCTGATACGGAAAACACTTTTTTTGTTGATGCCACTACTGCCACGTTCACCGTTGGGTCTTTCAGGATATGAGGGCTTAACAGATTCTTCACATCATCGGCAATCTCAAATTCGGTCCGGCCGGCCACACGGAACGCGCCTATTTCCGGCACGGTAACACGTCCTGTCTCGGACACTTGCATCCTGTTGCGCCATTCAGTTCCTGACG
>DAOWIP010000475.1 GCA_030640865.1 Sedimentisphaerales bacterium
ATTACCGGCAAATCCGGCAAGGTGTACAAAAAACATTACGGCTTCTGCCTTGAGACCCAGCACTTTCCCGACTCACCCAACAAACCAAATTTTCCATCTGTGGTCCTTCGCCCCGGCGAAACCTACACGACTGTAACCATCCACAAATTTTCGACACGTTAATTGTTTGTGAGCCGAATTGACTGAAATGTTACGGATTTTTTTCAGAAAAAGTACCCAGTCCTGGTTGTCCTTTGTCTTTGGAGAGGTCCATGTCGGCTCCTTCGTAAAGATGTCCCCCTTATAGAAGCTGAGCCGCAGATGCGTTATATTATTGCAATTCCAGCCGAAATATGATTTAATTCGAATATTAAACCACCGGCTTTGCCTGTGATCGCTGATTTACATAGGCATGCCGATGATGGTGGCTTCAAAAGCCAATTGATTTTCGACGATGCCCTGAGCGGCCAATTTGAAGCGTCGGGGCCGCCTTTCCATAAATTTCCCGATCAGATATAGCCTCTGTCCAGGTGTTACCTGAGTACGAAACTTGACTTGTTCAACACCACCAAAACCAAAAAATCGCGAATCCGAGGAGATTTTCTTGACGGCAAAAGAAGCCAACTGGGCCGCGGCTTCGATCATGAGCACACCAGGAAAAAGCGGCCGACCTGGAATATGGCCACGGACCCAAAACTCATCTTCCGTAACATCCTTAAATCCGACGATATAGCCGGCTTCAGAATCGAGATGAATTATACCGTCGAGATGCCGCATTTCGTAACGCTGAGGATTGGTCCGCTCAATTGCCTCGACATCATAAATGACTCGGTCCAAATTGATGGTATTCAAATCTATAAATAAGCGTGAAGGCATTTTTTATTCGGAACGAGATTCGAGAATTTTGATTCTGACGGTCTGGGCAGTCTGTTTGATTTCCTGCATAGCCTTGCGAACCCGTGTGCCGGCGGCTCTGTTGCCACCCTCGGCCTTAGTGAGATCATCTTCTATAGCGGCCACCATATCCTTCAGTTGATCATATTCCTGCATAAGTACTGTCCTTTCTGTATTTCAAACGGTTTACTATGTTTTTTTGCGGTTTTACCCCTGATTTTACATCAGGGGCTGGTAAAGAACCCTCGCTTAACAGCGAGGGCTATTTAAAAGAGCTTCCGCAACAAATAACTAACCAGAGGGAGTTTAACCGGCAAAGAAAGGCTTGTCAAAGATAATTTTGGATTTCTGTATGGTCGGCGTCATGCAGAACATAGCGGATTCCACGCCAGACAATTACGCGGGAAAAAGAGGTGGAAAGTACGCATATCAGGCTGAAAGCGGCCAAAAAGGGCTGCAGAAAGATGTCGATTATTGCCGGAATCAAGAGAGAGCAACGGTTTTCAGGTAATATTTTGAATATCATCACCTGACGAACAGTCGCTTTCAGGATTGCCGTGGCGAGGAGAGCGATGGGCAAAATGGCGGCATAGGGTGCCTGTGGCGAGTCGGCTGCCAAGAGGTACAAGGTAACAAAAAGGCCCGCCCAGAACGCGATTACGAAATGGCCTATGCCAAGAACGGCCAACAGCCATAAACGCGACATGCCGACGCGAGTGATAATAAACTGACGGCGGGCAAAGGCAATCAGGTCGGCCCAGGAGGTTTTTTCGTAACTGGCCACGAAGCAGGCGGGGACGAAAATGATGCGCAAGTTGGCTTTTTTGACGGCTCTGGTAAGTGAATAGTCGTCTGTAAAGGCGTGCCGCCACAACTCGGTGAGTCCAATCCTGTTAAATACATCACGGCGTATCGCCATTGCGCCACCCCAGGCGGAGTTCCAGGGATGTGGCCCCAAAAGGGAGGCGAAAAAGGCGTTCATAGCACTGAGGACGGCGGTACTGGGACGGCGGTCAGCAGGAACGAACCAACGGTAGCCGGTGGCGGCACCGACATATTCCCGCCGAAGAGGATGAACAAGGCTGGTGAGGAAGTGAGGCTTTACGCAAGCGTCCGAATCAACGAAAGCCAGAATCTTGAAATCGTCAGGCAGGGAATCGCAGGCAGTCAGGAGATTATGGACTTTCTGAGAAGAAGATTTAGCCGGTCCGGCCACTATTAAATGAGCCTGGGCCAGGCTGGGATTGTGATTATTTTGCCTGATAATCTCATTTATACGCTGGTAAGCGGGGTCATCTGTGTTTTCGACAACAAAGAAAATCACGTAATCGGGATAATCCAGGGAAAAAAGTGATTTGATGTTGCGGTCAAAAGTGGTGTCAAGCCCCTTGCAGGGGCAGACAAGAGCGACCCGTGGACGATACTTCGAAGGCTGTGGACGGTATTTGCGGATGCAATATATAAAATTGCGCCAACCTTCAATTAGAACTATCGCCTGCACTAACAGGATAACAGCGGCAAAGATATAATAAAAAACCATAAGTGCTATTCAAACAAGCGTTTCTGGTATCTCTCGAAGGCGTATTTGCTGACCGCTTCGTCCACCGGGATGGGGTATTTGCCGGAAAAACAGGCCGAGCAATAATGGTCCGGCGGATTTTTGACACAACTTAGCATACCATCCAAAGACAAATACTGCAGAGAGTCGATCTCCAGATAATCCCGAATCTCTTCTACAGTCCGTTTGTTGGCTATCAGTTCCTCGCGGCTGGGGAAATCGATTCCGTAAAAACAGGGGAATCTAATCGGTGGTGAGGCTACTCTGAGATGGATTTCCTTTGCGCCGGCTCGTTTCAAAGCCCCCATTTTGCCCCTTGTGGTCGTTCCGCGAACAATTGAGTCCTCAATAACGATCAGGCGTTTGCCACGCACCACCTCTTTTATCACGTTTAGTTTCATCTTGACGGCCAAGTCACGGGTCGGCTGTTCCGGCTCAATGAAACTGCGTCCGGCATAATGACTTACAGTAAAGCCGCGAGCGTAAGAAACGCCGCTTTGTTCAGCGTATCCGCCGGCTGCACAGCGTGCACAATTCGGCACAGGAGTTACGATGTCCGCGTCAACCGGAGCCTCTCTGGCAAGTTGTCTGCCCATTTCGCACCGAACCTGGTGCACATTCTGGCCGAATATTGTGCTCGAAGGGTCCGCAAAGTAAATTTGCTCGAAAATACAATGCGCAGGCACAGTTGTATTTGGCCCATCGAAAAAGCGGCTATGCAGTCCGTTTTTGTCGATTGTTACGATTTCACCTGGTGCCACCTCACGAATAAACTCCGCGTCGTTGATGTCTAATGCGCAGGTTTCAGAGGCCACGATGTACGATCCCTTCGCCATTTGGCCGATACACAAGGGCCGAATTCCATGAGCATCCCGAGCAGCTACAATACGGTCCGGCAGTAAAAACAGAAGACTGAAGGCCCCCTGCAGATGACCCAGGACGTGGGCCATAGGGTCAGGCTTGGCTATATGAGTTGGTTTGGCCAACAGATGAATTATAATTTCGCTGTCGTTGGTGCCCTGGAAAATATGCCCGTGCCCCTCATATTCGTCCCGTAGCAATAAGGCGTTAATCAAATTGCCATTGTGGGCCACCGCGATTTGCCCCTGGGAATATTCAGCGAGGATCGGCTGGGCGTTCTCCAGCCGTGACGAGCCTGAAGTCGAATACCTCACGTGCCCAATGGCCGTCTGTCCCATGCCCGATAATGGCCGCAGAACTTTGGAAGGAAAAACATCCCCGACCAGCCCCATTCCGGTCCGGCAAAAAAGTGTCTGCCCGTCGCTGATGGCAATACCAGCCGACTCCTGCCCGCGGTGCTGGAGGGCGTGAAGCCCAAAATAGCACTTCTCTACCGCCCCCGGATGTCCGAATATTCCGAACAGACCGCATTTTTCCTTCGCGTCATTTCGACAACACCCTTGTTGACTTATGGAATCGCAGCCATCTGCTAACAAATCCCCAATTGACGGAGCTATTTTCATACATCAAACCTCCCTAAAAAAAATAGTCTAACGATTGACACTGGACAAGTCAACTCATAAGGGTGTATCATCATAATACTATGTCTGATGAC
>DAOWIP010000547.1 GCA_030640865.1 Sedimentisphaerales bacterium
AATCCTCCACCGCGAAAAAGTGTATTTTTTTCTGCCACAGGCAAGATATGTCATTTCACATTTTTATGTCGCATTTTTGGTACCTTTGCAGTCTTGTTTATAGAAGCGCTTTCTTATGGAGCAGGGAACAAGGTGCAATCAGATGCTGATATTGTAAAAGCGGTTGTCAACGGTGATCGAGCGGCCTACGCGAAGCTGGTCGAGCGTTACGAGCATAGTGTTCGCGCGGTGGCGACCCGGATTCTCGGCGATGTCCATGCCGCTGAGGACGCGGCCCAGGAAACCTTTGTCAAGGCCTACGGGAAACTGGGACACTTACGCAAAGGCTCCGCGTTCGGCGGATGGCTGCTGAAGATCGCTCGGAATGAAGCATTGACTATAGTTCGGCGGCGATCACATAACCGCGAAAAGGCTGATCTGGATGAACTGCACGTACCCTCGCGAGACGGTCAACTTGACGACGAATCGCAAATATTGCTCAAAGCAGTAACAAAACTGCCCAAACATGAACGAAACGTTATTATGCTGCGGCACTTTACCGGACATACAGTCCGAGATATTTCCGAGATTACCGGCCGGTCGGTCGGCACCATAACCAAACAGCTCTCCCGTGCCCACGCCCGTCTGCGGCGTCAGTTAAAGGAGCTGGAACTATGAAACACGAAGACAAACTCGAACAAAAACTAAATCAGTTGGGCCGGAATATTTCAATGGGCCAACCCATCGTAAATCGAGTTATGCTGCGTATTGCAGATGTACAGACAACTCGTATTCAATATGTCCAACGAATAAGGAACTTAGTAATGAATCATCCCAAAATCAAATGGCTTGGCCCCGTGGCCGCAGTCATAACCATAATAATTATTCTGAGCGTTTTTAATCCCAGCAAAGGAAGGGGGATTGCCTGGGCGGAGGTATTAGAAACCGCCAATACAATTAACATGGTTCATTTTGTTTGCATAACAGAGAGAGAAGATGGAAGTAAGGAGACAGCCCAGTATTGGATGGATTTGGTTGCTTCAAAATGTCTCGCTTCCTGGAAATCGTCCGGATCAGAAATGTATCAGAGATATGACGGCGTTGAAAAGATAATGGAGGTCTATGATCCAAAGACAGGTACCATCAGACAGGAATCAGTAGGAGAAGAACTCGCAAAAATAATGTACCCTCAAAATGATGATTTTCTTGGTTGGTTGATGAAACTTTTTACACATGCCAATCTTGCAGAGCGTAAAGACTGGAAAAAGGTGCCCTCGGCCACCCAGGACCATACCAAATTTATACTGGATGTAATAACGCCTGATAAACATAAGATGAACGCATCCATCGAGGTGGATAAAGCCACTCGACGACCGGTTGTTATGATAATCCAGGGTTTTATAGGCGAAAAGATTAAAGTACAGATTGTCTTTGACTATCCGGCGACTGTCCCGACTACTTTTGAGGAGATTGGTGTCGAGGTAAAGGTAAAGGCGGCAGTTAATTTTGATGCACTGAAAATTGACCCACATCATATACAGGGACGACTGGTCAACAGCCGTAATCAACCTGTGAAAGGTAAGATATATTTTACATTTTTCACAAACCAAATTATAACGGCGAAGGACGGCACGTTTCAGGTGTCCATAAATGAATATTTTGCCAAATCAAGAACTGAATTGGGTATAGCCTATGATTTGGATCAGAAATTTGGGCGAGCTTTCCTGTTGAGTGCCCCAGATGCCAATAAGATACTTACGATAGTACTGGAACCGGTGGCGAATATTACCGGACATTTAGTTGACAAGGACGGCAGAGGTGTTTCCGATGTCGATCTAAAGATTATTATTAACGGACTGGGATTAGGGCAACCCCCATGGGAGGAAAAATATTACTCTGATGGAAAATTTGAAATAAGAAAGGTCCCAACAGGAGTGCCGATGAGAGTGAGCATGCAAAAACCCGGCTGTTCTAAACGCATTGATTTACAGGACATCAAATCGGGGGAAGTTTTGGACCTGGGTAAGATTTTACTTAAACCATCTTCAGGATATGAAGGCATTAAATGGGACAGGACGATTTCAGGACAAATAACCGATGAAAACAACCTGCCGATTTACGGAGCCAGATTGCATTGCAGTTTTCCAGGAAAGATGTTGGAAACGCAAGCCAACAATAAGGGGTTCTATCGTATAGAAAATCTGCCTACAGATAAACAATTTACTTTATGGGTGTATTATAAAGGATATGGCCATAACAGTTTTAAAATAGGGCCCGAAATCGAAGGAAAATGCAACCTGCAAATTTTCCCGCAGGGATATAAATTATACAATAAACCTGCGCCGGACCTTCAGGTGGAAAGATGGTACAATTCAGAGCCTTTGACTCTGGAACAACAACGGGGCAAGGTAATATTGCTGCATATAGGCATACATATAGAAAGTTACCATCAGTATATAAAGAAAGTGCAGGAGATGTTGGCCAAGTATCAGGATCGCGATTTTGTGTTGATTGCGATACATAAGGAAAAGAAAGCGGGTTGGCCCGCTCCGGTTACTACGGAAGACATCTCTGTGTATCTCAAAAAACATAACATTAATTTCCCAGTAGCATTAGATCAGGCAGGAGGTATAACTTACACGGAATATGGCGTTAAGGCGGAACCAGCAATGTATCTGGTTGACAAAAAGGGAGTGCTACGCTGCTCACCTACGGAAAATAATCTGGAACAATGGATTATTCAACTACTTGACGAAAAGTAAGTAATAGTATTATAATAGTACTTATGGCTATGAAATTTAACATTACGAAAACGGAATTGGCGGGGGTGTTGGTGATTGAGCCGGCGGTGTATGGGGATAGTCGCGGGTTTTTTCTGGAGACGTTTAACCAGAATCGCTATGCCGAGGCGGGGCTGGACAGGCAGTTTGTGCAGGATAATCATTCGCGTTCCAGCCGAGGTGTGTTGCGAGGGTTACATTATCAACTCAACCATCCGCAGGGTAAACTGGTTATGGCAATCAAAGGTGAGATTTTCGATGTGGCAGTCGATATCAGACGCGACTCGCCAACGTTCGGCAAGTGGGTGGGAGTGAACTTGTCAGAAGAAAACCATAAACAGATATTTGTGCCGGAAGGGTTCGCTCACGGGTTCTGTGTGCTCAGCGAAACGGCGGACGTTATCTATAAATGCACCGATGTATTTACGCCCGGTGATGATTATGGGATATTGTGGTCGGATGAGACAGTCGGCATCGACTGGCCGATCAGTGAACCGAGCCTTTCCGAAAAAGACGCTAAAAATCCCCGGTTGGCCGAGGTTGATACGAACCTGCTGCCTAATGGATAGCGCACGGATGACATGGCGCGGTCTTCGGCCGCAACCAAAAATAGTTCAACCACGGATTTCACAGATTGCACTGATTAAGAAAAAAGAAGGTTTCGCTTCGCGAAACTATTAAAATTGCAGGCGAGACGCCTGCGGTACAGGTTTTTCAAGGCATCGCAAAAAGCTCAAAATTGATCGTGAAGAAGTAAATCATAATATATTGGCAATAAATAGATTACGATAAGCCAAATCGAAAAACGCGCATAAAAAACAAAGAATTACAAGATAGTATTACGGAGCAGCATAGCCGCAACCAAAATATACGCACCGCGTATGGGAATTCCCGCGAGCGAAACCGTAACATATTGGTTTATCCAATCAGTGAAAGGATGTTGCTGGTATTCTGATTCATGCCGGCGATTATCGAAGTGCCTATCTGCATTAACAATTGCAGGCGATTATTATTGGCGGTTTCCTGGACGTAATCGACGTCTTCAATGTTGCTGATTGCCTGGGTCATAGAGGTTTTGGCCGCGGAGAAGGCGCTCAGGGTCGAATTAACCGTATAAGACTGAACCGCCCCTAATCGAGCGCGATCGGTGGAAACCTGCCGGCCGGCGGCAGTGGCGATATTGGCCGCGGCCTGGTAATTGCCGCTGGATAACGCGTTTGTTCCGCCGCTCTTAAGGCTGCGCAGGTGTCCGATAGTATCATTGCCGAGAGAAACGGAGCTTAGCGAGTTAAGCCCGAAATGGATTTTGTTAATCGGATTGGCGTTCAACTGCCAACCCGACCCGCCGCCGGTGATTGAAAAAGTAGTACTGCCCCCGCCGACATTACCGAAACTTTCCTCAAGACTAAAGCGGACGGAAGTACTGCCGCTGCTGAAAAAAACCTGCATTCCATCGGATGTCGCGTTTTGGCCGTTGACGGTTACGGTTGTGTCAACGCCGGTGTCGCTTGTCGTGCCGCCGTCCATAGCAAAGGTGCCCGCGGTAACATTTATACTGACCGATTGGTCGGAACCATAGTTGTCGGAACGGAAATACAAAGTTCCGCCGTCCACCTCGGCCACGATCCCGGTGGCGTCGGATTCGGCATTAACCGAGCTTTCAATATCGGATATGGTGGCACCGGTTGAAAAAGAGAATTGCTCGGCACCGTTATTGCCGGTGAGAGTGAAGGTAACGTCGTCGGTCAGATTCCCGTTGGAATAGGATACAACCGCCTTTTCCGCGGCTGACACCACGCTGACCGCAAGACTGACAGAACCACTGCTGGTATCGGCGGAATTAACGCGAACGTCGGCAAGTTTGCTGTTATCAATGTCGGCGGTGTCATAACCGATTCCCCCGTCCAGCAGTCTTTTACCATTAAAGGTGGTAGTGTTGACCAGGGTATCAATAGCATCGATAGCGGTGTCGATTTCAGCCTGATAGGCGGCCCGCTCTTCCGCAGTGGTGGTACTGCCTGCCGCCGCAAGGGCCTTGGTATTGATAGTGCCAAGCAACGATGATATTTGCGCCATTGCGCCGTCGGCTGTATCAATGATGCTGTTGATTCTTGCTCCGTTACTGGCAGCGGCGTCAATTGTCGCAATCTGATTTTTCAGATCAGCCGCGGCAATAACCCCCGCGGGGTCATCACCGGCCGAGATGATACGCCTGCCGGTGGCAAGACGCTGATTGGAAATTGCCAACTCCGTTCCAATTCGTGTCAGGTTATTCACGACATTGAGAATAGCTGTATTGTTAATACTGAACATCTCTTCTTACCTCCTGATATTCCCTGGACAGCGCATAAAAAAAGAGGCACCAACGACACCAAAAACGGTGTCGATAGTGCCTCCTGAGACGCTGTGTTTATCTAATACCTGTTGCGGAAAACGCGTATCAACGGTGTATCACCGGGATATTACGTGAAGAACGTGATAAAACACGGCCGATACGGCCGTGGCACACTATATCTCATTTTCCGCAACAGATACTATTTATTCATCATTTGTACTTTGTTATTGATTTATTATTCTGGCATCACCACCCACCACTCACCACTAATTTAATGGTAAAATATAATAATGGTATGAGCAAATAAGCTGGACATTCAGCAGTATGAAATTACTCTACCGTCTATAAAACTGTGCCGATTAGGCGGATTTTACCGATTTTACCGAGGCAATATTTGCGAGATTTCCGCCGGCAGGCGCAATTATTGCGCTGTCGAAAAGGCTCGGAAGAATGCTTCCTGCGGATATTCGCGTCCGATAGCGTGTGGCACATCTTTTGCACCTTGAATGCTGATGGCTTATAGTGCTCACGATTGAAATTTCCCGTTAGTACGCGGGCAAGTAACCTTACGACAAAATGTTACGGCTTCGCTCGCGGGAATTCCCATACGCGGTGCGTATAATATTCAAATGAATGGTTACGATAAGACCAAACTTTACAAAACCGACGAGTATGTCAATATTTTCCCCACTCTTTTCGAAGAAGACAGTGAGTGGAAACTAAGTAAGATTATTCCGCTAACGGACGAATGGATCACACAGGTCAGTGAAAGCGTAAAAATTATCAATCTTCTGGACGTCGGAGGGGGAGCCGGCCTGATTCTGCGGAGTGTGTCATCACATATCGAGAGGAAACACAATAAGAAAGTTAATAAATATGCGCTGGACCTGAGCGGGGCGGCGCTTGATATGCAGCAAAAAAGGAATCCCGACCTGAAAAAGGCACTAAATGAAAACATTGCCGATACGTCACTGAAAAATAAGGAAATTGATCTGACCCTTTTAATTGATGTTCT
>DAOWIP010000376.1 GCA_030640865.1 Sedimentisphaerales bacterium
CCCCCAACGCTGCTATCGACCATGGCCAACAGGCTGGTGGGTAGTTGTACATAATTGACGCCGCGTTTGAACGTGGCCGCGACAAAGCCGGCCAAGTCGCCCACTACTCCGCCGCCCAGCGCCACAATCGCGTCGGACCGTTCAATGGACAGGTCGAACAGCTTGTCATAGATACTTTCGACGACTTCTCTGCGTTTGGTGGCCTCGCCGGCGGGGACGGTGATGGTGTGGCCTTGTACGCCGCTGTTATTGAGGTTTTCATTGACAGCCTGAGCGTAAAGCGGCCCGACATTCTCATCGGTAATCACAACTGCTTTTCTACTATCGCAGTGTTGGAGGAAAAAGGCTCCAAAAAGGGCCAAGGTTTCCGAACCAACGAAAACAGGGTAACTTTTAGGGCCTAAATCCACAGAAACAGTGGAACCGGGGAAATTTGGGTTATTTTTCAACATATTTTTCTTTCCTGTGTACTTTCGCCCTTTCAGGGCTAATAAACGCGTGGGCCATAGGCCCACCCTACTTGAGGAAAAGAATCCGTGAACGGTTACGATTTTGTTAATAATTTTGAGAACAAAACGGCAACTTTCACGTCTAATATATAGTTTTCAGTATAAAAGGCCAAGTGCAATATAAAGCCGCCTTCGGCGGCAACCAACAAACAGTTTAACCACAGATCTGTTCAGTGTCGCCCCTGTGGTGAATCGGAGATATTGCGGATTCTCGGACAATATTTTGTTTTCGTATTCCTTTATTATAGAGTGGCTTACAGTAGTTAAGCCCTATGGTTAAATGGGCATTTATAGTTATAGGGTTGATTTTGATGCCGATAATGTGTATAATAAAACTTGGTTGATGAGTTACTGCTATGTAACGTGCTGCACTTTTGTTACTACAGCATTCCCAAGTATTTAGGAAGTTTCCATGGCCACGAGAAGAAGAAAAAATGGTTCGATTACAACTTACAAGGCGGCTTTGTCGTTTTTGTTCAGCAATACCAACTATGAGTCAGCGAGGCGTCTGCGGTATAATGAGGATACGTTCAGTCTTGAACGTATGTATAGCTTTCTCAAGGGTTTAGGTAATCCCCATGAAAAGCTGACCTCGATTCATATAGCCGGTACCAAGGGCAAAGGCTCCACCTGCATGATGTTGGCTCAAATGTTGATGTCCAATGGCTATAAAGTTGGTCTATATACGTCCCCGCACGTTCTGGACCTGAGAGAGCGGATTCAGATTAACAACCGTATTGTCAGCGAAGCGGCTATGGTGCGGCTGATCCGCAAGGCTGCCCCTGTAGTCAAAAAGATGACCGACGATCCCCCAACGTTTTTTGAGATTATGACCGGGATGGCGTTTTTGCATTTTGTTAACGAAAAAGTTGATTTTGCCGTCATTGAAACAGGCCTTGGCGGCCGGCTGGATAGTACCAATGTTCTGAAACCCGAAGCAGTGGGAATTACCAGTATCAGTATAGACCATCAACATCTTCTGGGCGATACGGTTAGCAAAATAGCCAAAGAAAAGGCCGGAGTGTTCAAAAAAGGTGTACCGGCAGTTTCCGTAATGCAGGACAGCGAGGTAATGCGTGTTCTCCGCCGTCAGGCTAATCAGGTAGGCACACAACTACGCTTCACGGGCAAGGACATTGATTTTTCGTGTCGGTTTGAGTCTTCCCGGACACGCGGCCCTCATAACCGAATCTGCGTAACCACTCCGACGAGCAAATTTGAGCATCTTCCTGTACCAGTATTAGGAGAACACCAGGCGATAAATTGCGGATTGGCGTTGTCGCTGTTGGATTGCCTGAAGATACAGGGCTATAAGATCGACGACGAACGGGCCATTAATGGGTTGGCCAAGACACATTTGCCCGGCCGGATGGAAATAATCCATTCAGACCCGCGTGTTATGATCGATGGCGCCCATAACGCGGCCAGTATCCAGGCTTTGATTCAGGCAACCGGCCAGCACATACCCTACGATTCACTGATTGTTATCTTCGGATGCTGTGATGATAAAGACGTGGATGGTATGCTGAGGCAGTTGCAATATGGGGCCGACAAGGTTATTTTTACACGTGTGAACTCGCCACGGTCGGTCTTTCCCGATGACCTTGCTCAAATGTACACCGACATCTGCGGTAAGATGTGCCAAACCGCGCCGACGCTCAAAGAAGCACTGCGAATAGCCAAGCCGGCGTTCAGCACGGGCGACCTGATATGCATCACAGGCAGTTTCTATC
>DAOWIP010000231.1 GCA_030640865.1 Sedimentisphaerales bacterium
CAGGAACACAAAGCCGAACAGCCCTACTGTTTCGATAATACCCATAGCGATAATCATAAAGGCCAGCCCTTTGCCGCCGCCTTCAGATAGCGCCCGACAGGCGGAGGCACCAATATAGCCCTGTAAGGAGGCACTGAACAATTCCGCCAGCCCACCGGCCAGTCCAATGCCGAACAGTGTCCCGGCATGCGCCGCCACGATTGCGGGATTGGTTACAATTGCCCCCTTAAGCCCCACAAGCATCAGCACGAACGCGTAAATCGTCTGTGAAAGGGGCATGCCGACCAGTATGATATAGGAAAAATTCAGAGGTTTCCCGGCTTTGGCTTCTTTGGCCCAGGCCCCGGCCGCGGCCCTGCCGGCCGCTCCGATCCCCACGGCACTGCCTATCGCCGCCAATGCCAATGTCAAACCCAACCCCAATTGTCCTATAAATAAGTAGGCTGTCATATCGTTTATCTCCTGTGTTAAATATGTTAAATTGTCCTAATTCTTCTATACTATGTGTGAACTACCATACTCATTTTAATTCGGTAAAATTTGTTTTTTACTGTAATTTTTTAGATAAATGCTGGTAAATGACGATAAAAACTCGGATGAGTTATATTTTGTTATAAGAATTCACATAAAATATACTTACATATTGCCCGGGGAGTTCCCGGGCGGTTTTGGAATACGTTATTCATTAATCAGTTTCAGTTGAGGTTCAATTATGGCCGAAACGATCGAATCATTTGTAAATAAACTTCAGGAAGAGGGCGTACAGGAAGGCCAGGCTGCCGCGGAGAAAATTCGCTCCGAGGCTCAGGGGCAGGCCCGGCAAATCGTCGAAGAGGCACGTGCCGAGGCCGAGAAGGCCGTCAATGAGGCACAGGAACAGGCGAAGACTATTTTGGAAAAAGGGCGGACTGAATTACGGTTGGCGGCCCGTGACGCCTCGTTAAAACTGCGAACCATCCTGAGTCAAGCTCTTAAAACTGTCATGGGCGAACCTGTAGAGGCCCCGCTTGCGGACGCCGAGTTTCTGACTCCGCTTTTGCATGACATTATAATGCAATATGCCCAGGCTGACAGTGGCAACAGCAAGACTATCACTATTAATGTTTCACCGGAAATGCAAAAGCAACTGGCTAACTGGGCCATAGGCGAACTGCATAAAGCGGTAAAAAGCTCGAATACTCGGCTGGATCTCAAGGGGACTCTTAATCAGGCTGGTTTTGAGTACAGGATTGACGGAGCCACGGTTGAAGTTACCGTCGATTCGGTTGTGGTGATACTTTCGGAGCTTGTGGCGCCACAGTTGGCTGAGTTGTTGGATCAGGCCATGAAAAGTGATGATAATTAGTTACTGTTGCGGAAGATGAGATATAGTGTGCCACGGCCATCTTGGCCGTGTTCACGCATCGATACTTTTGCGGAACTCCGGTAGGACTTAAGGTTTATGCCAGGCCAGAATTATTTTCTTATTAACGCCTTGCCGGCGCTTGGGGAGTTGGGTAGCACGCCGCCGTTAAAAACGGCTCAACTGCTTGCGCATATTTCTGAGAACGCCGCGGCTACAGCTTTGGTCGAGTATCTGTTTCTTGGTGACGATCTTCTTCAGAGGCAGGGGTACCTTGCCGGCGAGATTACCGAACTGGATGTCAGCGTTTTGACCGAAGCACAGGCTCGCGACGAACACCCGCTGCCGGGTTACCTCGCTAAAGGACGGCAGGCCGAGGATGAACTGGAAGATGAACCGGTTAATCGCCGGTTAATTCAGGAGGATGATATTTGGGACGCGTATTATCATCATGGGGCCTGGCTGGCCGGCCGTTTGTCGAGTCCATTTCTGTCAGCGTGGATCGGTTTTGAAACAGGCTTGCGTAATGCTTTGGCTGTGGCTCGGTCACAGGCACTTGGTTTGGACCCCGACGACTACCTGGTGGCTTCCGAGTTAGCCGATACTGAACAGGACTTTGAGTTGCTTCTCAGCGAATGGACATCTGCCCAGACCCCCTTGGCGGGTCTGCGGGTGCTGGACAACGGTCGATGGAATTGGCTGGCCCAGAATGATTTTTGGTTCACCTTTAAAAATGAAGAATTGGCTGGTTATGCGGTACGTCTTATGTTATTAAACAGGTGGGATCGGCTCTCGCATCTGGAGCGGGACAATTCCGCCGCGGCGAAGAAGCCACAACCTGAATAACGTCGGAAAGGAACAAGATAGTGAACGGAAAAATTGTTGCCGTTTATGGTAATCTCGTGGTCGCTGAAACGACAGGCAATGTTGTGCAGAACTCAACTGCTCACTGTCTTCGTTCCGACGGAGCCAGGTTGCTAAGCGAAGTTATACGTATTCGTGGCCGCCTGGCCGATTTGCAGGTCTTCGAGGAAACTCGGGGTCTTCAGGTTGGAGACACAGTCGAGTTTCACAAAGAGATGCTTTCGGTTACGGTCGGACCGGGTCTGCTCGGACAGATTTACGATGGCCTGCAAAACCCACTTCCGCGATTAGCGGAACAGATCGGTTTTTTCCTCGAACCGGGTCATTACCTCAGCGGTCTGCAGACCGATATATCCTGGGAGTTCACACCGATCGCAAAGGTTGGCGACACGGTCTCGGCTGGTGACAGTCTGGGGAGCGTACCGGAGAGCATCTTTACGCACAAAATTATGGTGCCGTTTTTACTTCAGGGACAATGGACCGTCGAAAGCATCGTTGCGGGCGGTTCTTATACGGTTGAGCAGGAAATAGCCGTGATCAGTAACTCTGACGGTCAACGCCGGACTGTTACAATGCAGCAGACCTGGCCCACCAAGGTCCCCTTGAATGTCTCTCGCCGTCGCCTGATGCCTACGGAACCTATGGTTTCGAGGATACGGATTATCGACAGTATGTTTCCGGTCGTTCGTGGGGGCACGTATTGCATACCAGGCCCGTTTGGCGCCGGCAAAACTGTTCTTCAGCAGATCACCTCGCGTCACGCCGAGATCGACATTGTTATCGTTGCCGCCTGTGGCGAACGTGCCGGTGAAGTAGTGGAGACCTTGCGGGAGTTTCCGGAACTGACTGACCCGCGCACTGGAAAAAGTCTGATGGAGCGGACCATAATTATATGTAACACATCCGCTATGCCTGTAGCTGCTCGCGAGGCATCGGTTTATACCGCGGCCAGTCTGGGCGAATATTACCGCCAGATGGGTCTTAATATATTGTTGTTGGCGGACTCGACTTCGCGTTGGGCACAGGCCATGCGTGAGTTGTCGGGTCGATTAGAAGAGATTCCGGGAGAAGAAGCGTTTCCGGCATATTTGGAGAGCCGGATTGCCTCCTTCTACGAGCGGGCCGGAGCACTTGAGCTTAAAGACGGTACGATAGGTACGCTGACAATCGGGGGTACGGTCAGTCCGGCCGGCGGAAACTTCGAGGAGCCGGTAACACAGGGAACGCTCAAGGTAGTAGGCGCATTCCACGGCCTCAGTCGTGCGCGCAGTGACGCCCGTCGCTACCCGTCCATTGATCCGCTGGAATCCTGGAGCAAATACCAGGGCATCATAGAGTTGGAGAAGGTTAATTTTGTCCGTAGTATGCTGCGGCACGGAAATGATATTCAACAGATGATGACGGTTGTCGGTGAGGAAGGTACTTCGGTCGAAGACTATACCACTGCTCTCAAGACAGACTTTTTTGACAACTGTTTCCTTCAGCAAAACGCTTTTGACGCTGTCGATGCGGCTACTCCGGCTGACAGGCAGAAATTTGTTTTCGATAAAATTCTTGCTATTCTGAAACTTGATTTCGGTTTTACCGAAAAAGAGACGGCCCGTCAGACAATGGTTCATATTTCGGATTTGTTCCGTAACTGGAACTATGCCGCCGAGGACAGTGATGAGTACAAAAAGATCCTCGGCGAAATCGAAGAGTTTATCGCAAATAAAGGACAGGTAGCGGTTGCAAGTGAATAAGGAAAAATAAACAATGCGAAAGTATTATGATGAGATTACGCGAATTGCCGGTAATGTGGTAACCGTTACGGCTACGGGAGTCGGCTACGATGAACTGGCCATAATTACCACCAGTCGAGGCGATTCGCTTGCCCAGGTCATTCACCTCGAAGGCGACCAGGTCAGTTTGCAGATTTTTGCCGGCACACAAGGGGTATCGACCGGTGATCGCATCCGCTTTTTAAACCGACCAATGCAGGTTCCGTTCGGTGAAGAGTTGCTCGGACGAATTTTCGACGGTTCAGGTAATCCACGAGACGACCGCCCGGCTGTCGAGGCCAAGCAGGTTGATATCGGCTCTCCCGCGGTGAACCCTGTCAAGCGGCGTATGCCGGACCAGATGGTTCATACCGGTATCCCGATGATCGATATCTTCAATTCGCTCGTAGAGTCGCAGAAGCTACCCATATTCTCTGTAGCCGGTGAGCCTTATAATGAGCTTTTGGCGAGAGTAGGTCTGCAAACTGATGCTGACGTTATCATTCTTGGTGGGATGGGACTGCGGCACGACGATTACCTGAAGTTTCGGAACACCTTTGAGGAGGGCGGGGTACTTGGGCGAACAATTATGTTCATCAACACAGCCGCCGATCCGGTGGTGGAATGTCTTTTGGTGCCTGATTTATGTCTTGCTGTGGGTGAGCAGTTTGCCCTGCAGAACAAACGCGTACTGGTGCTTTTGACGGACATGACGGCCTTTTCCGACGCACTGAAGGAAATCGCCATCATAATGGAACAGATTCCCTCGAACCGTGGTTATCCGGGTGATCTTTATACCCAGCTTGCCCGCCGTTACGAGAAGGCGGTCGATTTTGACGGTGCTGGTTCTATGACGTTATTGGCTTGTGTAACTATGCCCGGCGATGACGTTACTCATCCCGTGCCTGACAACACCGGTTATATTACCGAGGGACAATTTTATCTGCGTAACGGCCGGATTGAGCCGTTCGGCTCACTATCGCGGCTCAAACAGCAGGTCAACGGCAAGAGTCGCGACGACCATCGGGCCATTATGGATGGTTGTATTCAGCTTTACGCTTTGTGTCGCGAGAGCCGTGAGAAGCGGGACATGGGATTCGAGATGTCCGCCTGGGACAAAAAGCTGTTGAAGTACGGCGATGTTTTTGAGAGCAGTATTATGGACCTTTCGGTAAATATTCCTCTTTTTGACGCTCTTGACCGCTGTTGGAAAATACTCGCCGATTGCTTCGAACCGGCTGAGACGGGGATTCGCAGAAGCATTATTGAAGAACATTGGCCCGTAGCTTTGGCCGATAATTAGTGGTCAGTTGAAATAATCATTCAGAGTTTGCCAAATGTTGGGTGGCAGCCACCGAGTCTTCGAGGTGGATGG
>DAOWIP010000379.1 GCA_030640865.1 Sedimentisphaerales bacterium
AGTCTGCTCGGCTATCAAATGTCAGGCCCACCGGAAACCAGTCATCGCTCTGCTCACACCACTATTTTCGGCGGTAAGGTTGTTACTCAGCCGGGCCAACCTTCATTCGGTATCTATTATGACTCTCACTCCGGCAGTGATCTGAACACAAATTTGCTTGATATTAACCCGGATGATTCCTTTGAGATAAGAAGGACTATTTATGATTTCTGGGTATATTGAACAAAATACTCTGACGGTAAAATGATAGTTAAGTAGGGTGGGGTTAATCGAATTGTTGTTGTCGGCGTATGAAAATTTCGCGTATTTCCCGAAGTGGATAGCCGCTGTCATTGAGGCTTTTAATCAGGCTGATGCGTTCGACTGCCTTTTCATCGAAGTATTGCTGCCCGCCGTCCGTCCGTTCAGTCGCTTCTAACAGTCCTACCATCAGGTAATATTGCAGGGTTTGTTTGGACACTCCCGCCCGTTCCGCGGCCTGGCCTATACGTATTAACGAACCCTTTTGATTGTCTCTATCCATATCAGGTGTTTTTCGACAACAGCTTGCCAGGGGAAGCAAGAGATGGCTATTTTGCTTTTTCAATCGCTGTAAGGTACTCGAACTCCACGGTCATCATATTTTGTCTGCTGAAATGTTGATGTTCATCAGTGGGCACGAACTCCAGTCGCTGCGGCAGCTTAACCTTGCCCACCTGTTCATAATCAAGCACATTCACCGCCATATATCCGAACTCTTTCGGCCGATGAGGTTTCTGATAGCGCAGCCATATTCGTTCGATTAGTGAGGTCTCGGTGTTTATCCACAAGACTGCAATGTCGTCCAGAGTTTTTTCCGGCGATCTGTTTTTCCAGAAAGTCGCCTTCTCGAACAGTCCACCAGTCGATTTGTTTCGATTCAGCAATCGGCCGGATACTTCCACTTTATGATTAACGCGTCCGCCCTGCCGTTCCAGGCCCTCGTATCGTGGGATCAGTCCTTCCCGCAGCAAAGATGTGCATCCGGTCAGGGCCTGCCCTTCAAGAAACATTTTTATCTGGGCGCCGAACAAGGTATTTTGGTCTTTTTCAACGATTGTTCTTTTGTTATTAGTGCGTTTTATCCTGACCAGGCCTTTCCGGTCGCGCCGCTCGGTGAGCCGGCCGGTCGGCTCGTTACTGACAACGGTCAGGCATACCGGTTTATCGGTATTGCCGGGCAGGATGGTATGCCGCTGTTCGACAAGCGTTCTGCCTCCGTCAGTATCGAAAGTTGTCGCGATAGCCCGGCCTTCGATTCGTTTGATCCCGGCCCAGGCATCGAGACCACCAGTGGCTTCGATGTTCCGCCGTACCGCAGCGTCCAGCCGAGGGTCCCCCAGCATACCCAATCTCTGGCGCATCGTTTCATTGCTGTTTCCGCAGCCGGCGATTAGCGATACAGCAGCCACTATCAACAGCCCCATCGATAAATAACGTTGTAGTATTCTCATCAGTCAACTCCTATGTTATTCTGTTTTCTGTTACACACAGTATCATTATAACCAAACCACCGCCAAAATGCAAAAACTGATTTGAGCGGAAATATGGCTGAATAGTTATGAGAATTTAACCACCTTCGGCGGGACTTTTGTACCGCTGGCGTCTCGCCAGCAAAAACAGAAGATGCGGACGGGACGTCCGTGGTACATTCAGAATACAAAATCCTATACTATAAATATAAAAAAAGGGCCCGACTTTTCGCGCCGGACCCTGTAAAACTTTCCTACCACTCACTACTCACAACCACCCTCACGCTTGCGCCATTTTCTTATACATTTCGTAGCGTTCGGCGTATTCACTGGCTAACCGGCTATGCAGTTTTTCAGCTTCTTCGGGGAACTGCTTGGTAAGTGTTTTATAGCGGACCTCGCCCATAATAAAATCGTTCAGATCGGTTGTCGGCTCTTTGGAATCCAGGACGAACGGGTTTTTGCCCTGCTCTTTCAGCAGCGGATTATAGCGGTACAGCAGCCAGTAGCCGCTCTCGACTGCCCGTTTTTCTTCTTCCTGGGTCTTGCTCATATTTATCCCGTGATTGATACAGGGCGAATACGCCATTATCAGCGACGGCCCGGGATAGCTTTCCGCTTCTACCAGTGTCTTGACCAACTGATTTTTATTAGACCCCATTGCTACCGACGCGACATAAACATAACCATAGCTCATTAGCATCAGGCCCATATCTTTTTTCTTTGTCTTTTTGCCTGACGCCGCGAATTTCGCGACTGAGCCGGTGGGCGTTGCCTTACTGCTCTGGCCGCCGGTATTGGAATACACTTCTGTATCCATTACTAATATGTTCACATCTTCGCCGCTTGCCAGCACATGATCCACACCGCCAAAGCCGATGTCATACGCCCAGCCGTCGCCGCCGAAGACCCACACGCTTTTTTTGGTGAACAGGTCCTGCATTGACAGAATCTCACTGAGCAGTTCATTGCCGTTGCCTTGTGCTTTCAGGAGTTCCCGTAGCGTATCGCCAACCTGACGGCTCTTTTCGGCATCGTTCATACCGTCCAGCCACGCCTGCATCGCCTCTTTCAGTTCGGCGGAAATTTCTGTTTTCATTGCCTGTTGCATCCTGCCTGCGAGATAATCACGCCGTTGGCTGTACGCCAGGTTCATCCCGTAACCGAACTCCGCGTTATCCTCGAACAGCGAATTGGCCCAGGCCGGCCCATAGCCCTTTTCGTTGACGGTATATGGACAGCTCGGTGCCGAGCCGCCGTAGATACTCGAACAGCCCGTCGCGTTACCGATCACCATCCGGTCGCCGAACAGTTGCGTAATCAGCTTGACGTATGGTGTTTCGCCACAACCCGGACACGCTCCGTTATACTCGAACAACGACTGCTGGAACTGACTGCCCTTGACTGTTTCCTTCTTTGCTACATTACCGCGATAGGGAATTTTCTCGGAGTACTGCTGATTGGGAATTTGCGCCACTCTTTGTTGTGCCAGTGGCTTCATCACAAGTGCCTTTTCCTTGGACGGACAGATATCGGCACAGTTACCGCATCCGGTACAGTCCATAACACTTAATTGAATCCGATATTGATAATCGTCCATACCCGGCCCCTTGGCCTGGATACCATCGAAGCCGGCCGGAGCGTCTTTCATCTCATCTTCCGTGGCCAGTACCGGCCGTATCACCGAATGTGGACACACAAACGCGCATTGGTTGCACTGTATGCAGTTTTCCTTGATCCATTCCGGTACATTGATAGCCACACCGCGTTTTTCATATTTTGTTGTTGCCGTCGGATACGTTCCGTCTGCCGCGCAGGCCTTGTAGGAACCGTCCAGTTCACCGGCAAAACAGCTTACAGGCAGCTTCGTGCCTTTTTGCTCCAGCATCGGCCGCATCACCTTGGTAAGGAACTCCGGCTCGTCGCGTTGGGGTGCTTCTTCGAGCTTGGCATCGGCCCAGCTTGCCGGGTAACCGACCTTTTCCAGATTTGCAAGTGTTGCATCTACTCCGGCCCAGTTCATCTCGACAATCTTATCACCTTTGCGGCCATAGGTCTTTTTGATGGCTGCTTTCAGATATTCGATTGCTTCATCGACAGGAATCACATCGGCCAGCTTGAAGAACGCCGTCTGCATTATCATATTTATACGTTGTCCCAGCCCCACGTTCCCGGCTATTTTGATTGCGTCGATATTGTAGAATTTCAGTTTCTTTTGCGCGATAGTCCGTTTCATTGAGCCGGGCAGTCGTTTTTCCATCAGTTCTAATGTCCAGGGCGAATTCAACAGGAACGTCCCGCCGTCCCGAATACCTTCCAGCACGTCATACAGTCGTACATAAGCACGGTTATGACACGCCACGAAGTCAGCCACATCGATCAGGTAGCTCGACAGAATCGGTTTATGGCCGAACCGCAGATGGGAAACCGTCAGCCCACCCGACTTTTTACTGTCGTACGCGAAATATCCCTGAGCGTACATGTCTGTATCGTCGCCGATGATTTTGATAGCGTTTTTATTGGCGCCGACGGTTCCGTCGCTTCCGAGTCCCCAGAACTTACAGCGAACCGTTCCTTCAGGTGAAGCGTCTATCGGTTCGGTTGCCGGTAGTGATGTCATTGTAACATCATCGGTAATCCCTACTGTGAAGTGGTTTTTGGGTTCGTTTTGGGTAAGGTTCTCGAACACCTGCTTGACCATCGTCGGCGTGAACTCGGAACTGCTCAGCCCATAGCGACCGCCCACAATCAACGGCCTTTCGCCTTTTTCCATATAGACCGTACAGATGTCCTGATATAGCGGCTCACCCAGGCTGCCCGGCTCTTTGGTCCGGTCCAGTACTGCGATTTTATTCACGCTTTTGGGCAGTACTTTCAGGAAGTGTTCTGCCGAGAACGGCCGATACAGCCGCACCTTTATCGCTCCCACTTTTTCACCTTGCGAGTTCAGATAGTTCACCGCTTCTTCGATTACCGCTGTGCTTGTCCCCATTGATATGATCACTCGGTCGGCGTCTGGCGCCCCGATATAATCGAACAGGTGATATTCACGCCCGATGATTTGGCTTAGTTGGCCCATTGTTTCTTCGACTATGGCAGGGACGGCCTGGTAATATCGGTTACATGCTTCGCGGGCCTGGAAGAACGTATCGGGGTTTTGGGCCGTGCCGCGAAGTTGCGGATTTTCGGGGTTCATTGCTCTTTTGCGAAAATCCTTAATTGCCTGCCAATCGACCAGGCTTGCCATTGTTTCGTAGTCGATTAACTCGACCTTTTGTACTTCGTGGCTTGTGCGGAACCCGTCGAAGAAGTTCACAAACGGTACTTTGGCCTTGAGTGTTGCCAGGTGGCACACTGTTCCCATGTCCATTACTTCCTGCACCGACCCGCCGGCTATCATTGCGAACCCTGTTTGGCGTACCGCCATAACGTCCGAATGGTCGCCGAAGATACTCAGCGCATGGCCTGCCACCGCACGGGCCGAGACATGAAATACCGCCGGCAGTAATTCGCCTGCTATTTTGTACATATTTGGTATCATCAATAACAGGCCCTGACTGGCCGTGAAGGTTGTCGTCAGCGCCCCTGCCGCGAGAGAGCCGTGTACTGCCCCGGCAGCCCCAGCCTCAGACTGCATCTCTCGGACCCGTAAAGTCTGTCCGAATATATTCTTACGCCCGTAGGCCGCCCAGTCGTCGGCCACCTCGCCCATAACTGATGACGGCGTAATGGGATATATCGCCGCCACATCGCTGAACGCGTATGCCACATGCGACGCCGCCGTATTGCCGTCGATAGTCTTCATATTCTTCTTTTTTGACGCCACACTCTGTGGTGTCATTCCTGGATGCACTGAAGTCGTCATTGGATTTTACCTCCGCAGGTAGTTGTTAAAGCAATTAAATAATTCCTCATTAAAGACCCTGAGTTTATAACGAAACAGGATTTTTTACCAGCAATAATCTCTCTTTTTTTCTACTACCCCAAACCGAGCGTAATATATGCCCCTCTGGTATATTATCGACTCTTTTGGAAGGCATAATAATCCATTTGCCAGCCTAAAACAGCAAGCTATAGAAATTATTATTGCCCCAAAGGTAAATTGTCGAGAACAAAGAAATGGCAAAAAAGCGAAAAAGCCAGATAAATACCGACCGGTTGGTATAATTGACAAGATAGGCAGGATGTGACGATTATAAGAATTTTATTGCATTAAACACTATAAGTTATTATTGATGTACGATATATAAGCAGTACACGAGAAGAATAATGTATAACTGAGGGCATAATGGCGGTTTTAACAACTGAAAATAGCGAAAAGGTGTCTCGCAGATATACATTTCGCCGGGGTATCCATCCGTCGGAACACAAGAACCTGACAGAATCAGTTCCGATAACTCGTGCTGTTTTGAAGGCTGGTTCGGTGGTTGTAGTACCAATGCTACAGCATATTGGGGCGATGTGCAAACCGACGGTGGAAGTGAAACAGGAAGTAACGACGGGCCAGATAGTCGGTAACAGCGAGGCGTTTGTGTCGGCTCCGGTACACAGTCCGGTTAATGGGGTTGTCAAGGAGATTTCACCACAACCGCATCCGAGCGGCCGAAAAGTGATTAGCGCGGTAATTACCGTGGGAGAAGAGCAACCAACAGAACAGGAATGGCGGAAATTACCGGGTAGTTATGATCCTGATAAATATGACCATGAAACAATCATAAAGTCGATTCGCGAGGCGGGCGTGGTCGGAATGGGCGGTGCGGCGTTTCCAACGGCAATGAAACTGACTTGGAATCCAAAACGGCCGGTTCATTCGGTACTGGTCAACGGCTGTGAATGTGAGCCCTATTTAACAAGCGATCACCGATTGATGACAGAATCGCCGGCAACGATAGTAGCCGGTGTTCAGTTGGCAATAAAGGCATGCGGCGCCAAGCGGGGTATTATAGCCATCGAGGATAATAAGCCGGACGCAATTGAGAAAATACACGCGGCAATCGAAGATATCGATAACATTCAATTGGCGATTTGCCAAACGAAGTATCCGCAGGGAAGCGAACGGCAGTTGATTAAAGCTGTACTGGGCAGAGTAGTACCGACAGGGGGACTTCCACGAGAAGTTCGGGTGGTGGTTATTAACGTTGCAACGGCAGCGGCGATAACGTGGGCGTGTCTGGAAGGTCGGCCCGTAACAGAAAGAATAGTAACCGTAACAGGTCAAGGGATAAAAGAACCGGGCAATTTTTTAGTGTCGGTGGGGATGTTGCTCTCAGACCTGATCGAGCAATGTGGGGGGCTGACAGATACAGTGGAAAAAGTATTGTTAGGCGGGCCGATGATGGGGTTGGCCACACCACACCTGAATGTTCCGATCCTGAAAGGTACGAGCGGGATCACAGCGCTGAGCCGTAACGAAACAAACCTCGCAGAAGAGACAGCCTGCATCCGTTGCAGCCGATGCGTGGATCATTGCCCACTGGGACTGGTGCCGACACAAATTGCTCATGCCATCAAGGCACGAAGCCTCGATGTGGCATTAAAATATGATCTGCTCGCGTGTATTGAATGCGGCAGTTGCGCTTATGTGTGTCCGGCACGGATACCATTGCTGCAATATCTCAGGGCCGGCAAGGCCATGGCACGGATAGCGAAAGAACAGGAGAAACCTCGTCAGACCGAGGCTGGTAGTAAGAGTAGAGAGTAATGGGCAAGGAAGAAAAAAAACCGGATAAAATACTGATGGTATCATCGTCGCCGCATCTGGTGTCGTCATCAACGAGCAGGCGGATAATGTTCGAGGTGATAATAGGGTGTCTGCCGGCAGTAGGGGCGGCACTATATTTTTTCCGGGGCCAGGCGGCACTTATATTGATTGCCTGTGTGGCATCAGCATTGATTACCGAGTGGTTGTTCAATGTGGTACGTAAAAAGACCAGGACCATCGGAGACGGCAGCGCTATCGTAACGGCTGTGATATTAGGATTGTCGCTACCACCTACAATACCAACTTGGGCGGCGGCGATCGGGACGGTGGCAGCGATCAGTGTGGGTAAGATGGTGTTCGGCGGGTTAGGCTGCAATATATTCAATCCGGCGATGATGGGCCGGGCATTCCTTATGGCGTGTTTCGGGACAATGATGACGACGTGGATACCACCAGTACAGGAACAGGCAGCCATTTTGCAAGTGCGCTGCGACGCAGGGCAGGAAATAGCGGCGGTAACGGAAGCGACGCCGTTGGCACTTGCAAAACAGCCCATTAAAGACGCAGCCAACAATAATAAAATAAAAAAAGCCACGCCCCTGCTGGTAAATCAAAAGCTAAAGGCAATGTTTCTCGGTGGGACAAGCGGCTCGGCAGGAGAAACATCGGCGCTATTCTGGCTGATCGGAGGTATATTCCTGCTTTACAGGCGAACTATTACGTGGCATATTCCGGTGGCCGTGTTGGGTTCGGCCATACTTTTTGCCACAATACCCTGGCTGTTCGATACATTCTATATTGGTCCGTCGGGCGCGCTGGAGTTCGGCGAAGCGCAAATTTACGCCAATCCGCTGGTGCATCTGTTTGGTGGTGGGCTGATGATGTGCGCGTTCTTCATAGCGACCGATCCGGTAACGTGTCCGCTGACCAGATGGGGCCGAATACTGTTCGGAATTGGCGTGGGAAGCCTGATTATGTTGATACGTCTTAAAGGGGGCTATCCGGAAGGTGTGATGTACGCGATTTTGCTGATGAACGCAATGACGCCACTGCTGGAACGATGGACAAGACCAAAACCAATGGGCGGACATTCGAGTAGAGAGTAGTGAAGAAGTAGAGGGTAAAGAGTAAAGAAGTCCCGCTTAATAGCGGGGGCTGGTCAGGCAAAAGATAAGGGCAAACTGGTGCTGATTCAATTTTTTAAACAATCATGGCTGGTGATGGCGGCGGCTCTGGTGTTCGGATTGCTGGTGGCGGGCGTACATGGGGTGTTGGAAGAACGTATCGCTTATAACTCGCGGCAGAAACTGGAACGTGAGATGAAATCACTGTTCGGCCAGGAGAGTATTTCCGAAGCCATACGGGATGAAAATGGGGAAATCAGATACTACAAAGTAAAAGATAAAACAAACGCCATAGCCGGTTACGCAATTGTGGCCGAAGGCAGCGGCTTCGCAGATAAAATCAAACTACTGGTGGCTACAGATGAAAAAACAGAAAAACTGCTGGGAATCGCGGTTCTGAAAACCAATGAGACGCCGGGGTTCGGGGACAAAATCAAAAAAGAGAAGTTCAAGAATCAGTTCGTCGGCTGTCCGGTAAGTGAAGAACTATCAGTCATCATAAGGGGGGATCGCGACAAAGCAGACAGCGAAATTGTTTCGATTACCGGGGCGACGATAAGCTCGGAAGCAGTTACGGATATAGTCAATGACGCAGTGACCAAATTGAGAAATAAGTAAATGTCAGCAGAAGAAAATATCAAACTAAAACCAGCAGGCGCCCCGGAGGCGTTAACGCATTTTGTGCGAGGGCTGTGGCAGGAAAACGCCATCTTTCGACAGATGCTGGGGATGTGCCCTGTGTTGGCGGTAACGGCCCAATTACAGCCGGCACTTACAATGGGAGCGGCAACAACGTTCGTACTGGTCTGCTCGAACGTTGTAGTCTCACTGATGCGGAACCTGCTGCAGGGGCATCTGCGAATCCTTATGTTCACGCTGACCATTGCGACGTTTGTAACAATAGCGGACCTGCTGCTGCAGGCGTTTCTGCCGGATATGAGTGAAGCATTAGGTGCCTATGTGCCGTTGATTATCGTGAACTGCCTGATCATCGGCCGTGCCGAGGCGTGCGGTAGTCGAAAACCCGTTACGACCAGTCTTTGCGATGCGCTGGGGATGGGAATCGGCTTTACATTCGGGCTTTGTGTGCTGGCATGCGTCCGCGAAATCCTGGCAGACGGGGCACTGTGGGGACATCAAATTATGCCGGATGCGTTCGTGTGCTGGAATGTGATGAAACTGCCGGCTGGTGCGTTTATTACATTAGGAATATTACTGGGACTGAGTAATCATTTCTTCAAAAAGAAGTGAAACAAGTTGAAAAAGTGTATGAGTTAAGAAGTTAAGAAGTTGGGAAGTTATTAAGTAGGCCAAAAATGAATTCAGAAACCAGTCTGATAATGGTGTTTATTTCACTGGCGATAGTCAATAACCTGGTACTAATCAAGTTTCTGGGGATTTGTCCATACCTCGGAGTGTCCAGGCGAGTTGATATGGCGTTTGGGATGGGTTGCGCGGTAACCTTCGTGATGACCATCAGCGGGACAGTTACCTGGCTGGTCAATAATCTCGTCCTGCAAAAAATAGGGATGGGATACCTCAAATATATCGCGTTCATAATGGTGATCGCGAGTATGGTACAACTTGTTGAGATGTATGTGCGGAAGTTTTTTCCGAGCCTGTATGAAAGTTTCGGTATCTTCCTGCCGTTGATTACCACCAACTGCGCGATCCTCGGTACATGCCTGTTCATTGACCTGTGGGAGTTCACTTTCCTGCAGGCGGTAGTAGCGAGCTTCGGCGGCGGGCTGGGATTTACACTGGTAATCTGCATGATGGGTGGTATCCGTGAACACCTTGAATGGGCGGATGTTCCAAGAGCGCTGAAAGGAGCGGGGATCACGTTAATTACAGCGGGAATTATGACGCTGGCGTTTATGGGATTTTCCGGAATGATTTAAAAGGCGTATATATGAGAAACGGGCAAAAATGATCTGTAGCGGCACAATAGACTTACACAATATACTGGCTGGGTTCAGTATAAGCTCCATAGGCATAGCAGGGGCAACTCTGCTGGCGATGGGGATGGTGTTTGTTATTATTCTGACAATCGCCAACGCGAAATTGAAAGTACAACAAGACCCGACTGTAGAAGCGATTATGAACATACTGCCCGGGGCTAACTGCGGTGGCTGTGGCCTGGCAGGTTGCGGGGCGTACGCGGAGGCGGTGGCAAAAGATCATAGTCTGATGGGCAAGTGCGGGCCTGGTGGTGAGGCAACCGTCAAGGAAATCGCGGCAATCCTGGGTATTGAAGCAGATACGTCGGCGCCGGTGCGGGCTGTTGTTCACTGCTCATCGAAAAATGATGATAAAATCAACACTGTCAAATACCAGGGAGTGAAAAGTTGTGCCGAGGCACAAATGGTGGCGGGAGTAATCGATTGTCCTTATGGATGTCTTGGGTTCGGTGATTGCGATGAGGTATGTGAGTTCGCCGCAATCGATATTGACCAGGGGTTGGCGACAATAAAATATGATAATTGCGTGG
>DAOWIP010000309.1 GCA_030640865.1 Sedimentisphaerales bacterium
AACAATACGAACGCCAACAAGTGGATGTTGTCTGATGATTGCTTTTTCCTGTTCAGTCAGGGGTGTGGATTTTGCCAGGACACTATCAGGAACGCTGATCATACCGATGTCATGCAGTAGGGCGGCGGTTTTTATTTTCTCGATCTGTTCCGACGACAGGTTCATCTCACGTGCGATATATTCGGCATATACCTGAACGTTTTCCGCATGATTGGCGGTGAACGGATCTTTAGCTGCTATGGTTTTGCCAAGGGCCGCAATACTGCCGACCGCCTGCGAACGAAGATGTTTTTCAAGGTTGTGAATTTCGGTTTGCAATTCGCAAATGTCGTCGTTTTTATGCGGTATCCCTTCTTCGGTTTCATTTTGGATACTGTTCCAGCAAACGACACAGTTACGGCCGCGGCTCTTGGCGGCGTAAAGGGCTTTATCTGCTTTTTTCACCAGTTCGTATGGGTCTGGCAGGGTGGAGGCCTCCGTAGCGGTCACACCCAGACTGACGGTAATATCGAGTTGTTCGGCTGATATATTCCACTTGTAACTTTGTATAAAGGACCGCAATTTTTCAGCGGCACGGCTGGCATGGTCGAGATTGGTATCAGGCAGGATGATGATAAATTCTTCACCTCCATATCGCGCCGCAAAGTCGAGTGGATACAGATTGTTTTTCAGAATTTGTGCTAATTGTTTAAGAATATTGTCTCCGCCTATGTGTCCATAAGTATCGTTGATGCTCTTGAAATAATCTATGTCAATCATAATCAAGGCCAGGAGTGTGTTTTTTTCCGATGACTCAACGATCTGTCGCTCGAAAATCTCAAAGAAATGACGACGATTGGCAAGTCCCGTCAGCGGGTCCGTATGGGCCTGGCTGAACAGTTTCTCCTGGAGATCCAGCATCCGCAGGATTGTCCCTACACGGACACGCAGTTCACCGGGATTAAGTGGTTTGTAAATATAATCAATAGCGCCTAATTCCAGCCCGGCAATTTTATTTTCGGCGGTATCTTTGGCTGATACAAAGATTATCGGAATCAAAGCGGTGCGAGTATCGGACTTTAGTTTTTGGCATACTTCATACCCGTCCATATCAGGCATCATAATATCAAGGAGGATAACGTCGGGTTTTTCGTTAAAGGCCAATTCAAGCCCGTCTCTGGCGTTATCAGCCAGCAGCGGTATCACGCCCATCTTCTCCAGATACACTTTCATCAGAACCAGATTGGTTTGATTATCGTCAACAGCTAATATTTTACGTGATTTCGTCTGTTCAGCCATAAGCTCCCACAATCTTATAGTGTGATAAAGGTAAAGTCATACTTTCGATAATATCGACAGAAAAAACAGGTAAAATTAGTCGGAGAGCATAATTTTATTATCGTCCCGAAGGTCGTGGTTAAGATAGATAAGATAGTATCAAGAAGCAAGTAAAGTTATCATTCGTTCACTGACAATCACTAAGCCGAGAAAGGCCAGGAAAAAATACTCTTTTTCGAGGTGGAGAATTTGACTTTTTCAATTTTTACGAATAAATTGACGCTGGCGTCTAATTTACTTTCAGGTGAAAGCAACTTAAGTATTGCCAAAAGATTATGTACAACCGCTTGATACCTGATAATACGAAATATTCTGCTTTGCATTCTGTTGCTTTCACCTGCTGAACAGCCACTCTTGTGAAAATTGAAAAAGTCAAATTCGGAGCACCGAAAAAGGAAGATTTTTTCTGTAAATACTGATAGTACGTCGAATGCACTTGTACCACAATCTTTGGGACAATATCAAAATTTTCGACCTTATTGGAGTCATCTTTTACTCGTTGCATTATAACATATAGATTGTAAAATGAATCAGTAACCACCGGTAGAGTCGGTGGCTTATAGTGCTCACAATTGAATTTTCGACGTGTGGCAGCCACTGATAGTCCCGATAGAATCGGGACGAAAGTGGATGGCAGTTAAGTAGTAGCCTTATGGCAATATGTTACGGTTTCGCTCGCGGGAATTCCCATACGCGGTGCGTATAATATTCCAATTACGACACAGTTGACAAATGAATAAAAAAGGTATATTGCTTTTCGGCGGCACGTTCGATCCGATTCACAATGGCCATCTTGTTATCGCACGATCGGCAGCGGAGAAGATCGGCGTGCAAAGGGTGGTGCTGGTTCCCTCGGCCAATCCGCCGCACAAAAATCATTCCTCCCTTACTCCAGCCCGGCATCGGCTTGTAATGACAGAGCTTGCTGTTCGCGGGCAGGAATTGTTCGAGGTTTCCGACTGTGAACTAAAACGCCCCGGCCCGAGTTTTACTATCGACACAGTGCGATATTTTCGTGAGCGGTATGGCCCGAACATCTCTTTGTACTGGCTCATCGGGGGCGACACAATTAAAGAACTTATCTTATGGTACAAAGTGGAGCGGCTGGTTGATGAATGTACTATCGTAACGGCCGGCCGGCCGGGCTGCGACATAGAAGTTGACTTTACTGTTTTCCGCGGCAAACTCAGTGATGAGCAGATTGCCCGGCTTAAACAATTTATCCTCGACACACCTCTCGTTGATATCTCCGCTACCGATATTCGCCGTCGTATCCGCCGCGGCCTGACCATCAACGACCTCGCCCCTCCCGCCGTCCGGGACTATATCATCGAGAATAAACTATACAAAACTTAACCCGCTTTTTTCTTCTTCGTTTCCCTTGCTATCTTCTGTTTAAATTATTTTTTTCTTCTGTTATCTTCGTATCTTATCATTCATTCACTGACAATCATTAGACAGGGAAAGGCCGAGAAAAAAATACTCTTTTTCGGGGTGGAGAATTTTACTTTTTTTATTTTTACTCCACAATTGACTTTCAGGTGAAAGCAAATTAAGTATGACCAAAAGGCTATATAGAATACCTGATAATACGAAATACCCTGCTTTTCAGTTTTTTGCTTTCACCTGTTGAACAGCTTCTTTCGGAAAAATAAAAAAAGTCAAATCCGGAGCCGCTAAAAAGGAAGATTTTTTTCGGTATAGCCAAAACATATCCACGCCCCAACCTTTGGGACGATATCAATATGTTATGGTTTCGCTTGCGGGAATTCCCATACGCGGTGCGTATATTCAAAACTGTTTCAGAAACCGCAGATCGTTTTCGGTAAATAGCCGGATGTCGGTAATGCCGTATTTGCGCATGGCGAGCCGTTCGATGCCGAACCCGAAGGCCCAGCCGGTATATTTTTCCGGATCGATCCCGACAATCTCGAACACGTTCGGATCGACCATTCCGCAACCGCCCATCTCGACCCAGTTTTCGTTACCTTTTTTGTCGTGCAACAGCAGATCGACTTCACCTGACGGCTCGGTGAACGGGAAAAAGCTCGGTCGGAACCGCCATTTTGTATCGGGTCCATAAAAGGCGTGTATAAACTGGTCGATGGTCGTTTTCAGGTCGATCATACTTACGTCTTCATCGACCACCAGGGCTTCGATCTGGTGGAACATATACATATGGGTGGCATCGACACTGTCCGGCCGAAAGACCCGCCCCGGCGCTACAATTCGGATAGGCGGTTTTTGTTTTTCCATTACTCGTATTTGGATCGTCGAGGTCTGCGACCGCAGCAGAGTTTGATCGTCGATATAAAAATTATCCAGCGGATCGCGGGCCGGGTGCGACTCGTCGATATTCAGTGCCACGAAGTTATGAAACTCATCTTCGATCTCAGGTCCGTAGCTGATGTCGAACCCCATCCGCCCGAAGATTTCCAATAGTTCATTTGTCGTCTGCGTAATCACATGGCTGCTGCCCAAACGCATCGGCTCACCCGGCAGCGTTACATCAAACAGGGGCTTATCCGCCTTTTCAACCTCTTTTTTTTTCAAGCCTGTTTGTAGTTCATCGAACGCCTTTTTAACCTTGTTTTTGACCTGGTTGGCTATCTTACCCGCCTGCGGCTTGATCTCTTTGGGAAGCGCCCCCAACTGACCTAATAGCGATGTTACTTCACCCTTGCGTGAGAGATACCTGACGCGGAACTCTTCCAGACCCGCCGGATCGCTCACCTGCTTCAGGTCTGCCAGCGCCTTTTCACCGATTGCCTTGAACTGTTCGAGTATATCAGACATTAATCGTCATTTGCTTTTTCTGCCTTACGCGGCGGCTTCAATTGCTTTACGGGCTACTTCCACTACCTGATCGAACCCTTCTGGGTCGTGGATTGCCATTTCGGAGAGCATTTTGCGGTTGATACTGACTTGGGCCAGTTTCAGGCCATAGATAAACTGGCTGTACCGAATATTCCGTTGGGTGCAGGCCGCTGAAACGCGGATAATCCAGAGAGAGCGGAAATTACGTTTGCGTCGTCGTCGGTCTTTGGTCGCGGTAGCCTCGGCGCGGAAAAGCGACTCCTGCGCTAATCGCCAATTTTTACTGCGGGGACCGCGAAAACCTCGAACGGCCTTAAAAATGCGTTTCTTGGCTTGATGCCTCGCGGCACCTTTACGTACTCTTGGCATAACAGCTTTCCTTTCTTTTAACAGGACTTTTGCAAAAGACCTGTTTTAAAACAACCGCCGATAACAGCGGCTCTAAAGTTATTTTATCATCGCTTGCTGGCGGTAGCTGTTAGCCGAGAAGCAAGCGGAACTCGTTTTACTGTGTATTCTCGTCCCGTAGGGACATAAGACAATAGCCCAGCGATTTATCGCTGGGAAACCTGTTCTCCCGTGCATTTTAGTCCCGTAGGGACGATTGAAAATACTATCGGCCCAGCGCCGTTAATGTTTTTTTAGCCATAGCGGGCGACATACCCGTCGCCTTATTAATAGAACGGCAGCGTTTGCCGCTTTTACTGCTCATCAGATGGCCGCCGCAGGAGCGTCTCCGCTTTATTTTTCCTCGTGCGGTTACTTTTACTCGTTTGGCTAATCCTTTATGTGTTTTTTGTTTTGGCATTTGTTCTTTCTGTTTTCGAGTCTAACTACTGTTATTTACTTGCTGCTGTTGCCGGCGTAATAATCATCGTCATTCTGCGGCCCTGACGCCTGGCAGGCACTTCCACTTTACCCAAATCCTCCATCTGTTCTGCTATTTCATTGAATGTTTCCAGTGCTCGGTCCAGGTGAATCATCTCACGGCCGCGAAAGAGCATAGTGAACTGTACTTTACTGCCCTTCTCAAGGAACTCACGCGCCTTCTTCAGTTTGAAGCCTCGGTCGTGGGTATCGGTCTTGGGACGCAAACGCACTTCTTTGAGAATTATATTGTGTTGTTTGACCTTGGACTTATGGTCCTTCTTTTTTTGGTCGTACTTCCACTTACCGTAATCCATCAAACGGCACACAGGCGGATTACTGTTGGGGGAAATCTCCACCAGATCGAGTCCTGATTCGTGGGCCATCTGCATCGCCTCGGCCGTGCTGACGACACCAACTTGAACATCATTATGGTCGATCAGTCGGACCTCAGAAACTCGAATCTGCTCATTGAACCTCAGGTTCTTGGGTACTATATGCCACCACCTGC
>DAOWIP010000246.1 GCA_030640865.1 Sedimentisphaerales bacterium
AACTTATAAACAATGCCATCACACACAATGTAAAACTGGCGCAGATTATCACGGAGACGAACCCCGATACCGGCCTGAGTACATTTCTGACCGGTTCTTTCAATTACGCCTATCTCTGGCCCACGCCGACCTCCATGACCAGCTATATGCTGCTTGATATTATGGGGCACCACGATTTTGTGGCCGAGAACCTGAAAATCTTCAAGGTAACTCAGGGAACCCGTAGATCGCCGGGCAAAGGAGCTCATGACAAAAAGGACTCGGTAAATTACTACCGTCAGCATCCGGGTTACCTGTCTGCTCCGAAGAGTTTGTCGCTGATCGATTGGACGACGGACCACGGGTCCATTCTTCATTCGGTCTGTTACCATGCCCTTCTGACTGACGATGAAGATTTTATAAATTACTGGCTGGAGCCGATCCTGAAGGCATGTGAATTTATTTGTGACGCCCGCGCCATCACCGGCCACGGCGGGATCGAGGGACTCATGCCTATGGGGGTTGACACCGATAATCAAAAGCAGTCGCAGTCGGTGTGGGCGGACGGTTGGAATTATCTGGGACTCTCCACATCTGTGCGTCTGCTGCGGCGGCTGGGCCATCCTCGCGCAGAGGAATTCGCGCGGGAAGCCAGGGATTATAAGCAATTGTTCGTGAAAACAATTCGTGAGCAGACGCCTGATAATCCGGTATGGACCGATCACCAGGGGCAAGAACACCATTATGTGCCGTATGGTTTTTCGGGCTATGTTCCCGGTTTTCAGAGGATGGTTTATCTGGACACGGGACCGCTGTTCCTGGTTTTTGTCGGGTTGCTGGATGCGGATGATCCTTTGATGCGATCAACATGCGAGCTTTTCCGCCAAAGGCCGGACATCGAAGATGAAAAAAGGCCTCGTAAAACTTTCGGCCAGACTCCCTGTCTGGTTCATGAAATCTCCACGTGTGAACCAGTTTATAGCTGGAATATTTTCCATACACATCAGCTTGGCGACCGATACAAATTCCTGGAAGGCATGTATAGTCTTTTTGCCGGCGGAATGTCGCGTCAGACCTTCGTCTCATGTGAAGCTCGCGGTGGTGTTACAGGTAATGTTTGCGTGGGTACACTTGCCACTTACCTCACAAGATTAGCTGTTATCGATGACCATCTCAAGCCGGACGAGGAACTGCACCTGTTGCGGTTGTGTCCTTTGGCCTGGTTGAGAACGAATAGGGAAACGGTATTCGAGAATATGCCAACTACATTCGGTCCGGTAACCTTAAAATTCCAACTTCTGTCCGGGTCTGCAAATTCCGGAAGTTCTGACAAAAGCAAACCAGGTAAGCGGCTGCGGGTGTCCTTTACACCGAAGTTCAGGCATGATCCAGGTAAGGTTATACTTCATATCCCACCGGTTGACGGGCTTTCAGGAGTCGTCGTCAACGGTCGGGAGTTCAGGGTCAAGGCTGGCGGCACCCTGGAAATTTAACAGAACTTTTGTAACATTTTAGCCATGTGAAGTATAATGCCAATATCTGGTTTTCTTTTTCGTTGGCGATGGTTATATTGCTCTGTAAGTGATTTTATACCCACCGGGTCGCTCCCGCTGGTCGCTAACTGAAATGACAGAATTGCGAGACTGGAACGAATTTTCAACACAGGAGTATTAAACATGAACAAGCGTGGCAGTGTAATTCTTACGGTTTTATTTTCCATATTTTTTACCCTGTACGTTTCTACAGCGGAAGGCGCTGATTCAAAAAAAACGCTAAGGGAACCGACCGCTAACATCGCGTGTAACTGGTGGGGTGATCTTACCAATGTCTGGACGCCCATCGGCTGGAAAAATCATCTGTTCCGGTTCGATGTTCTCTACAACGGCACCGTCATAGCCCATCCTCTTGAGAATCCCTTCGGCAAAGTAAAACCCCATATCAAGCCCTATGCCGGCCAGGGAGTTATATTGACGTTTCTTCCGTCACCGTCCTGCTACGTTGGGTCTGTGAACACCCGTAAGATATCAGGCACAGGCAAGGAGCTGTATTCAATCGCGGGTCCCGATACCATACCCGGCAATCAGGGATGGAACGAAGTACCGGCACCCGTACTTTGGACAAGATGGCGGCAGGAGGGGCTTGTTCTGCAAAAGGAAATCTTTGGCCACATACCCGGAGCCGGCAAGGTGAAAAGCGGTGTAGAACCATTGTTTTCCTGGATACGATTATCTATTCAGGATGTTGACCCGGAGAACATCTTCGAAGAGTATGGCTTCCTTATCAAGCTCAGCGCCACAAATATCCACAACGGCGGAATACGTAGGCCGCTTCTCTATGACGCGAAAAAAATAGCTTATCCCCGCAAGCTCAGGGCGGAGGTTCCGGAAGAGCTTTCAGGACGCCCCTGTTACATTATCGAGCCGGACGGCAAAGTACGACTGGCAATAGCGCCGGGGCAGGTGAGCAATGTGCAATTCTTCCCGAAAACAAAAAGAGATCCCGAAAGCCTGCTGTTCGTGGCTGTACCCGTTCGCAAAGGCGCCTATGTGGATTTGCTCCTGCCCTTACTGCCGACAGAGCGAGCCGAGTTTGAGAGGGAATTGGCCCTCGGATTTGACCGGGCACTTAAACAAAGCAATCGGTACTGGTCAAAAGTTCCAACGACAGCGTCCAGGGTCGAAACCCCGGAAAAGCTTATAAACAATGCCATCGCACACAATGTAAAACTGGCGCAGATTATCACGGAAACGAACCCCGATACCGGCCTGAGTACATTTCTGAGCGGTTCTTTCAATTACGCCTATCTCTGGCCCACGCCGACTTCCATGACCAGCTATATGCTGCTTGATATTATGGGGCACCACGATTTTGTGGCCGAGAACCTGAAAATCTTCAAGGTAACTCAGGGAACCCGCAAACCGCCGGGCAAAGGAGCTCATGACAAAAAAGACTCGGTAAATTATTACCGTCAGCACCCAGGTTATTTGTCCGCTCCGAAGAGTTTGTCGCTGATCGATTGGACGACGGACCACGGGTCCATTCTTCATTCGGTTTCTTACCATGCCCTTCTGACCGACGATAAAGATTTTATAAATTACTGGCTGGAGCCGATCCTGAAGGCCTGTGAATTTATTCGTGACGCCCGTGCCATCACCAGCCACGGCGGGGTCGAGGGACTCATGCCTATGGGGGTTGGCACCGATAATCGAAAGCAGTCGCAATCGGTGTGGGCGAACGGTTGGAATTATCTGGGACTCTCCACATCCGTGCGTCTGCTGCGACGGCTGGGCCATCCTCGCGCGGAGGAATTCGCGCGGGAAGCCAAAGAATATAAGCAATTGTTCGTGAAAACAATTCGTGAGCAGACGCGTAAGAATCCGGTGTGGACCGATCACCAGGAGCGAGAGTACCATTGTGTGCCGTATAGTTTTTCGGGCTGGGTTCCCGGTGTTCAGAAGCTGGACACGGGACCGCTGTTCCTGGTTTTTGCCGGGTTACTGGATGCGGATGATCCTTTGATGCGATCAACACACGAGCTTTTCCGTCAAAGGCCGGACGTTGAAGATGAAAAAAGGCCTCGTAAATCTTTTGGCCAGACTCAATGTCTGATTCATGAAATCTCCACTTGTGAGCCGTGTTATAGTTGGAATCTTTTCCATACACATCAGCTTGGCGACCGACACAAATTCCTGGAAGGCATGTATAGTCTTTTTGCCGGCGGAATGTCGCGTCAGACCTTCATCTCATGTGAATCACGCGGCGGCGTTACAGGTAATGTTTTCGTAGGCCCACTTGCCAATTATCTCACAAGATTAGCTGTTATCGATGACCATCTCAAGCCGGATGAGGAGCTGCACCTGTTGCGGTTGTGTCCTTTGGCCTGGCTGAGAACGGATAAGGAAACGGTATTCGAGAATATGCCAACCACATTCGGCCCGGTAACCTTGAAATTCCAACTTCTATCCGGGTCTGCAAATTCAGAAAGTTCCGACAAAAGAAAAAATGGCAAACAATTGCGGGTGTCCTTTACACCGAAGTTCAGGTATAACCCAGATAAAGTGATACTTCATATCCCACCGGTTGACGGGCTTTCCGGAGTCATCGTCAACGGTCGGGAGTTCAGGGTCAAGGCTGGTGGCACCCTGGAAATTTAACAGAACTTTTACAAAATAGACGCCAGCGTCAAAAGTTTTTTGCCCCCTTGATTTTGAAGCGTGGGGCTGTTATAGTACTGTTTTGAGCTTTTGGCGATTGCATTAAAACAGCGTTTGAGCATACAAACTTTTTGGCAATAATTACGGAACCCAAAACATATTTACAAAAAAGGAAGGTGTATTATGTCG
>DAOWIP010000341.1 GCA_030640865.1 Sedimentisphaerales bacterium
AAATTAAAGGTGTCCGGTACATTTTTTGGGTCTTTCTCTGGGTCGCAGGGTTACACCTTAATCGTGATTGCGCCGAGGAATTGGGCACGGTGGCCTTCGAGAAGTGTCTCGATCTGTGGCGTTGCCGGCCCCTCGGCCGAGCGGGCGGTGCGGGTCAGGACGAAAACGCCGTCAGCCAGGTCGAGTAGGGTGGTGGAGGCAAACTGTTCGGCACTTGAAGATTCGGACGGCACAGAAAGAGCGGCGGGACAGTAGATCACGATAACATCATAATTCCGACGCAGATTATTCCAGCGATGGGATTCTTTGTTTAGATCGACCTCGCTGTTACACTGTTCGGGAGAAGGGCTGCCGGAATGCATAAAGCTCAGACCGGTCAGAGTGGTGGGCGTTATGGCATTGGAGGCCCAGATTTCGCCGCGGCGCCATTCGTAAAAACCGGGCGCTTCGGGTAATTCGAAAACCACAGCCAAATCATTACGTTCGAGGTCCGCTTCCACCAGCAGCACTTTCAATGAAGAACGGGCCACAACAATCGACAGGTTCACCGCCGCCCGTGGCGAGACTATATCAGACTCAGAGGCGGCAAGTAATATGACAGGGCTGTCAACTTGTTGGCGGAAACGCTCGACAGTCTCTGCCAGATGCCTGAACTGGCTGCTCCAGTCTGTCGGTGCTTCTTGTTCTTCAGGCTTTTCCTGTACTTCCGATTTTTCCTGTGCGGTTTTTTCGTCAGACTCATTATCCGCCTGCTGTTCCGGCTGCTCTTCTTGCGGCTCAATTAATGAATTATTTCCATTTGTTTTTTTGACGGAGCGGCCGGGGCCAATAAACCACCCTAACGCGGCACCCAGCAAGGCCGCTGAGGCCATAATCAAATATTGCGGAGGGGAGAGAGTTTCGCGGGTTTTATAGAGCTTGGCGGTTTTTATGAATCTCGGACGAAATTCTATGTTCCTGGAACTGACGGTGATATTGGTATCGGCATTGGTATCGGTATCCTCGGACGAGTGGGATGAGTTTTTTATGGTGTTCGTTGGGTTCGCTGGCGGAGCAGGAGACGGCTTGGGGTGATCACTGTGATTTTTCAGGCAGTCGATTTCCATTTTAAGGACTAACTGCTGATCGGAATTGGCAATTAGTGCCAGTTGACTTTCCTGAATCTTTGTTTTGAGTTGTTCCTGGTAGCGGCCCCGGCATTCCAGTCTGACCATATCGGCGATCAGTTCACGGCGTTGGTTGAGATTCCGTTTTTCCTGGTTGTATCGCAATTCTATCTGTTCGCGTTGCTGTAATAATTTCTCTAATTGTTCGGCTGAATCGCATTGTCCGCATTTAATATCAAGTTCAGCCCGTTGGCGGCGCAGCTTGTTGAGCCATTGATTTAAATGACACCATTGATCGTCAAAAGCCAGGGCATTTTGCACATAGGGTTTTATGAACTCGCTGAAACCGATTGGTTCGTTTGCTGATTTGGCAGGCGACAGTTGATGTTCATAGGCCACACTTTGAGCGTCTATACGGGCATATTCGCTTTGCAGGAGGATAAGTTCCTGCAGCCGCCGATTATATTCTTCGGATTGTCGAATCTGATCGGGCGTTAAGGTTTCTGATTTTGTTTGTGTTTGCCTGTTGTCGGCGGCCCATTCGGCTTCGATAAGGCTGCGCTGTTTGGTATAATCTATTATGAGTCGCCGAAATCCCTCTGCGAGCTTTTCGTCTCTGTAAGGACAGCTTATACGAATGACAAGCTTATCTGGATGGAAATGGCTGCTATTTACGATTAGTTCCCGGCTCAGTGTGGGGCTGCTGTTCTGGGCCAGTTCGAGAATTATATTTTCCTGATGTTGGCCGAAGTGGTCCCATAATCGTGATTGGTGACTATGCGATTCTGAATCGTTGGCTTGGAAGGTAAATTCACGGAAAAGGAAACGGTTTTTCGGCAGCAGATAAACAACCGTAAAACGCGCCGCCAAAAGAAGGATAAAGGCATAAAAAACAGGCTTTATTATACGGACGGTCCAACTCCTGGGCGGATTTGCCGCCACAGTCCGCAATGTAGCGGATGTCGCGTTGGGCAGTCCACCTGACCCTTTTGGTCTTGATGAGGACTTTTCGCTTTTCATCCTTCCCTTTACTCCAAATACTGCCTCCTGCCTACAATACACATTATATCATTTTTTTCCATAAAATGAAAGAAATATTACCCTTCACCCTCTACTCTCCACGGTTTTCTTGACGTCGTAGCCTGTCGATGTCTTCCGAAACGATTCGTCTGAGAATATCTTCAACAAACGGATCGTGATTTTGGTAAGGGGGAATTGCTTTTTGGCGTTGGCCCCGATCGGAGACATTTGGCGAGCTATTCAGATTCTCGGCCGTTTTTGGAGAATGATCGGACGGGGATGTATTTTGGCTGTTTTGAGGGAACCGGTCAGGGGCGTCTGATTCTGGTTCGACATTTACTTCTTGTGATATCAACTCAGCCTGACGGTCTTTGTCGGGTATGATTGCCTGTAGCTGTAATTGTTGTTCTTGCTGTTGTTCTTGCTGTTGTTCCTGCTCCTGCTCCAGCATTTGCTGCTGTTTCTGTTCCTGCCGCTCTTGCTCCCGTTCCTGTTGCGCACGCTCGGTCGCTTCCTCGCAGGCGAGTTGTAAATCCTGCCGGGCCTTTTCGATCTGTTCTGAATCGGAGGATACGATTTTACTAAAGCTCATAAGATTATCTTAAAGTTAAAAGCATAAATGGTAAAGGCAAAAAAACAGCAGACGGAATATTATACTCACTATACGTAGTGTGTATAATTCGTTATTATCATTGCAATAATGTTACGATTCAAATTAAAAACCACCATCCTGATTATGGCTGGCCTGACTGTTCTGCTGGCCTTGATCGCCTATGCCTTGCTGCCATTTTGGCTGCCGACCGGGGCAATCAGAGAGGAGATGGTTCAGCGGTTGCAAAGCCAACTGGGGCGTGAGGTCTCCATAGGCGACCTTACGGTCGGTTGGTCCGGCGGCACGGTTATCAGTAATATACGGGTGCAAAGACGGCAGGAATCCGAACCGGGATTGCTTATAAAAATCGGACGGATTCGCTGTTCCCTCGAGCAATTCTCCCTTTTCCCGGGGAAACTATCAGAATTGCGTATTGAGGATGCGGAGCTGTTTA
>DAOWIP010000480.1 GCA_030640865.1 Sedimentisphaerales bacterium
AGGAAAATAACCGCATTTTACCTGGAACTGCTGCGAAAGCACCACTTCAAAAAAATCGCCCTGCCGACAGCCTTCACGAATCTTTTCAACCTTGGCAGCGTATTCGCCCGGCTCATGATCACATTTTATCTCCGTCGAAGTGATACTACGCGGTATTTCCCGCCGTTGGCCGGTAACAGAAATACCCTCGGTAGTCTCGCCGCCGGGCCCGATGAATTCATAAGACAAAGTAAAAGCAGTTTGTTTCTGATGATCAATAGCGCCTATACGGTCCGGCAGAAACAGATGGCAGTCAGGGCCGGTATCACTACGGTCGTGTCTGAACTCTATAGGTTCGAACTGGAAAACCAAGTCGTAGCCAAAGGCGCCGAACATAGTCAAATACTCGTCATCACAGGCCATCAGCCGGCAAATCGCCCGCAGTATCGAAAAGATACTCGGCTGTTTGCTCCTCTGCTCTTCCGGGAAATCGTCGGGCATAGGAATTACCCTGCCGGTAATCTGCTCGTTGGTAATGTCGTAACTTTCCACGTGTTCGCTTTCGGTAACGGCCGGCGCCAGCATAGTAAGCATGATTTTTCCACGCTCGTTCAATGCCCGGAAAGTAAAATCACGGGCACGACTAATCATTTCAAGCGGCGGATCGATAAAGCCGATGTCCCATCGCGAATAGCGTCCGGGAAAATCATAATCGCTGGCCAGAATACATCCCTTGGCCCGGTCGATATGCTTATGCACGTCGGCCAGTGCCTCGCTGATCGGCACGTCCTGTTTTGTCCTGATAACCTTGATTCCACCTTGTGTTGTAAATGTCTTTTGCATTATAACTCCTATGTTAAAAATTTATCCCAGCCCCGCGATTCTGTCATTTCAGCCAGCGACCAGCGGGAGCGGTCCTTCGGCCATTTATGCCAAACAGAAAAAGTGGCCATGCCACCTCCTATGTTAAAAATGTAACCGTTCACGCTTTTTACAGATTGCTTTCTCTTGTTGTACTTAGCGTTGTAACTAAACAAGATGCCGGTTTAATTTTTGCCCCGATCCTAACCCAGGCAGTTCGACTACAGCGAAAAGCTGTGTATCTCCGCCTTACATGGATACCCACGCGTGCTTGCGAGCATCCGACGCTCGCGACAGAGAAGCACGTAGGACTCACGGGTGTGGGAGCCGTCCTTCCCGCCGTGCCGGCAGATGGCAGCCGGAGACCCATGGCTGCGGTTAAAGGCCAACAGATCGTCCATACTGGCGGACGTGCCTACCTTTGCCGCGAAATTAGCCATGGTTTCACGTCGCCCCTGGCTCTCCTTAATCTGCTTCGGGGTCTTCGTCATGATTTCCCGCAGGCTTGGCGTCGTGAACACGTTCGCGCTGCCCACCCAGTTCTCTGTCGTGCGCAGAACAACCTGTCGCGTAGGCGACTTCTCGATGCTCAGTGCGTTGCCGGTCGCATCGACGAACACGAAAATGCCGCCAAAACATATTTGGGAAATACCCCCGAAGAACCGCGCTGCCTCCTCGACGTTACGGCAGTTCAGCAGAGCCTGCCGGTAAGTCGTGTGAAAGGGCAGCCCGCGCGGCTGCACGTCCGTTGTCGATATCCCGGAATTGCCGCATGCGAGCCCATATTCGTTGATTGCTTTCTCGACCCAAATTGTGCCGGGAAGCACGCTTGCCAGGAGGCGATAGCCCTTACGCGGTTTGAAGCGTTGGATAAAGAGCGGGTATGGCCTATACCGGGGGGGGGCACCATCTACCGTGCCGCAGAGAGCCGGGCCGACCTGCGTTTGGCGCAATGCGAAGTTAGTGCAACCCGCCGGGTAGGCGGCGAGCACGCGGCAGTAGTTCCACAACACGATGTCCCGGAAGTCCATCTTTGCGCCGTGCGCGATGCCGCGCATCTCCTTTACCAAATCCGGGAAACTTTTATCGAGATACGCCATCGCTTGCTCGATGGCGCCTTTAGCCTTGGGCGACCGTTCAAACTTCTTACGCAAAGAGGTCCCATGATACGGCACTATATACTCACGCACGGCCTCACCATGCGCAACGCCTTGCTCGAACGCGTCGCCTGACACTTCTATCTCAAGGAAGTCCGGAATGGCGCTGCTTTTCTCGCTGTGAGTCTGGCCTTCCGCGTGGCCGCTCTTGCTTTGCGTGGTCTGAGCACACAGCCGTGTGGCCGGCACGGCGGCAACCGCCGCGGAAAGAGCGCCTGACGACACCGTTGTGATAAATTGACGTCTGGTTAAGCTGTTCTTATCCATTTTTTTACTCCTGTTATCTTGAAACCGCCAATAAAAAAAACCACAGCCAATTTATTTATCAGCCGCGGCTTGCGTAACTTAACTATATACACATGGCGTCTAATCGCCGGGCCTACGGCTCCGAAAATTGCGCCACCACCAGTTTTGTTGAATTTTAATAATGTTTTCTGACATAAATAATATCCTGTTGGTTTCATTAGACAATATTATCTTTCAGATGTCAACGAAAAAATTACATGTTTTGGTAATATTTTAGTTATATGATGTAATTAGGCCCGAAGGGCCGAAAGAGCGCATAGCCGGGCGTAAGCCCCCGGAAAGGTTGCGACAACAACTCTCAAAGTCTTGAACGGGCGAAAGAAAACAACCTGAAAAAAGCGTGAACGGTTAAAATTTTTAATTGTATCTACACCCGATAAAACAGGGTGGAGTAGGGCTTAAAACCAATTTCCCCCCAAAACACTCGGCCGGCGGAATTGGTTTCCAAAATCTCCAAAGTTATTTTGCACCTCGGTGGGAACAATTCTTTTGAAATCATTTCAAATGCTTTACGGCCGATACCTACTCTGCGTTTATCTCGCTGGATAAAAAATTGCCGCACGTAAACAACTGGCTGATCGGGATTGTATTGATCTTGATCCTGGCGATAAATTGCATAACCAACAATGTCGGAATTATTGAAAACCAGGATCGCTGTATATTCTCCATGCAACCAACTGCGCATCCTCTTGAGCAGTGCATCAAATATCATGGTATTCCTGCTATTTTCATCTTCGATAAGTTGAAGATTCATTTTCGTCAGAATTTCAGCGTCGCTTACGGTTGCTCTGCGCAGGGTTATATTCACTATTCTATCCTTTAGCCTTTCAAATCAATATGTCTTTGGCCATGAACTCGACGGTTGTGTTGCCGTTGTAATGATTCAGCATTGGCTCGAAGGCAAGGGCGAAGGTTTCCGCGTCAATCAGTTTCTTTTCCCAATGTGCTTTTCCAAATGCTATGACGCGTATCACTCCGCCCGGCCGCAGAGAGGCATCACTGTCTTCGGAGGTTGATACGGTAAATTGCAGATGCGCACCTCCGCCGCCGATCCTGCGTGGTCGGCCAACCAGTCGCAAATCACGAATGACCAGCCGTACATTGGGATTACCCGCTCCAAAAGGCCCTAATCGCTCGATAGTCTTTACTGTTTCCAGGTCAAGTTCATCAAGACTCACCTCGGCATCAATATCGATCTTATCAATCAAATCCTCATCGCACAGGTGCTCAATCGCGTGTTCATTAAACGCCTGGCGCAATGGTTCGAGCTTGTCCGGCTTAAGGGTCAGGCCCGCCGCCATAGCGTGGCCGCCATAACTTGACAGGTATTCCGAACAGGCTTCCAGTGCACGGCAGACATCAAAGCCGGACACACTACGGCATGAGCCTACCGCCTTTTCGTCGGTTAGTGATATGACGATTGTCGGTCTGTGATATTTGTCAACGATTCGGCTGGCCACAATGCCAATTACCCCGCCATGCCAACCTTCGCCGGCCAGGACAATGCCTTTACAGGTATTCTTGTCCATTTTCAACCGTTTTACTTGTTGTATCGCCTCGGCAGTAATCTTTTTTTCGATTTTTTGTCGCTGTCGGTTTTGCCCTTCCATATAATGGGCAATTTCTTCGGCTCGCTGTGGGCTGCTTTTGGTCAACATTTCCACCGCGAGGCGTGCATGACCCATACGTCCAGCCGCGTTCAGTCGCGGCGCCAGACGAAATCCGATGTCGGTACTGTTCAGCTTCGCTCCATCCAGGCCCGCCGCCTTGATCAAGGCCCTGACTGCCGGGTCGGCACTTGCGGTAAGCCCTTCCATTCCGAACCGTGCCAATACCCGGTTCTCACCTAATAGCGGCACGACATCCGCTATTGTACCCAGCGCCGCCATTGCCGTAGCCCAAAGCAGAAATTGACGAAACTCATCGGACACTTTTTTTGCACCGGAAAACTCCTGCGCCAGTGCCCAGGCGAGCTTGAACGCCACACCTGCTCCGCATAAATTTTTATTGGGATAATCCTGCCCCGCTATGAACGGGTGCACTATCGCCACAGCCTGTACGGGCTGGTCATCGATTTTGTGATGATCGGTAACGATCAGGTCAACGCCCAGCCGCGTGGCCTCTGCGGCTGACTCATGCGCGGTGATACCACAATCAACGGTTATAATAAGTTTTGTATCACGCTGGGCCAACTGTCGGATCGCCTCGACGTTAAGCCCATACCCTTCGTCGATCCGATGCGGGACATAAAATTCCACTTCCACACCCGCCAACTTCAGGCACCGCCAGAGAATGGCCACACTCACGATCCCATCGACATCGTAATCGCCGTATAGAACTATCTTTTCGCCCTGACTGACCGCGTTTCTGATTCGCTTTACCGCAGCCGGAATCCCGGTTAATTGCTGCGGCTCGATCAGGTCGTTCAATGACGGTTGCAGGAAATGCTGTGCCTGTTCAAAATCACTGATGCCACGATTATATAAAAGTTGCGCCACAAACTCCGAGACCCGCAGCTTTGAGGCCAACTCCTGCCGATTCTGCCAGACCGGACGAACGGACCAGGCTTTCATTTCGGCTGTTTTTTCCTTAACATTGATCATTGGATTATGGATGCCTGTTATTTTCGACAACATATACTATTTAAAATATTTCACGGCGTTGGTGAAGATGCTCAGGCCGTCGGGTTCGTCTATCTGTTCTCGTGTCCAGCGGGGATGATGGGTTTTATGCACGAACCGTTCGGGGTGCGGCATAAGGCCCAGCACTCGGCCGGTCGGATCGCACAGGCCGGCGATGTGGTCGGTTGAGCCGTTTGGATTGACCGGGTAATCACCAGGCTGACCGTCCTTATCGACATATCGAAAGGCTGCCTGACTGTCGGCCCTGACTTTTTCCAGAACGGCTTCGTCTGCGAAGCAAACCTTACCTTCGCCGTGTGCTATGGGCAGATATACCCGCCGGCCCGGCTCGATAAAAACACACTTATCCGTACCGGGGTTTAGATATACCCAGCGGTCCTCGAACTTGCCCGAATCGTTATAGGTAATCGTAGTCTGTAGCTTTACTCCGTTGCCGTTCGCATTGGGCAGGCCGGGCAGTATCCCTGCCTTGACCAGAACCTGGAACCCGTTACAAATACCAAGTACCAGCTTGTCGGACTCGATAAATTGTTTGACCTGCTCGCGGAAGTGATGGATCAACTGGTTGGCCAGTATTTTTCCCGCCGCGATGTCGTCTCCGTAACTGAATCCGCCCGGCAGCGCCAATATCTGGAAATCAGCTATCATATTCGGCTCAGCGATCAGTCGATTGACGTGTACCGTCTCGGCCTTCGCCCCGGCGATCTCAAAAGCGTAACACAGTTCCTGATCGCAGTTCGTCCCTGCCGTTCTTAGTACCAATACCTTTATTTCTGCCATATTACCTCACAAAAATGGATACCTTGCCAAAATTCACCGGCAAAACCATTATAAAAATCTTTCTGTATTTCATCCCAATTATCATATTTTTTGCGTATTGGAAAAGAACCGTTTTGTTTAGTCCTTTATTTATCAATAGTTACGCGCATTCCAAACTTTCTTTTCCATGCCAGATAGAAAAGAAAGTTAACTAAACACTAAACTTACACCTTTTTCACCATGATAACTAACATTGAAAAATCTTCGAATCAAGGAGTTCAAATCCGTCAGCAGTTACTTGAAGTTCGGGATTTAGACCGTCAGATAATGCCATGACATAGACTTGTTTACCTCTCCTCATTACCTCCCGGATCAGAGGAACAAAATCACCGTCACCCGAAAGTAAATAAAGTGCATCTATATTTTCCATCAAGCTACTGTTTAGCATGTCAATGGTCATTTGTATATCAACGCCTTTTCGTTTGGCCGATTGTTGATTTTTTTTGAACACGCAGGGAATTACGTTGCCCATACCTCTGGTCTGATGTGTCCCCCCATATCGTCCACCACCGCCACTTTTCTCGCCACTGAATTGATATTGTATGCTTTGGATTTGTTTTTTTATTTCCAATAACTTTTCTTCGGAACCAGTCGCATATGTGTAATAGGTAACACGCAGAATATTGCGAATCTCGTTCTTTATGATATCGGAATGCCAAACATATATATCGCGCTCATGAAAAATTCCATTAAGGGGTTTGCGACCCTCTTCGGCCATGCTTTGGTATCTCATCACCAGGTTTTCTCCATCGATGAAGAATATTACTCTTTTTATAAGTGACATAGCTAATGCCTCATGACAATTAATTATTTTTAAGGATGGGCAAATTTTACCCATGCTGCTTCTATCCAAGTAGTTACTGGATGGGCTTTATCCCATCCGGTCCCTACTGTTGCCATTGTTTTGGGCGTTTGAGAACAAAACCATCTTTTTTTTTGATTTCCTCAGGAAAAAGGCTTTTGGCAATATTGCGGCGGCCAATAGTGAAATAGGCATTAGTCAATTTCTTCAGGTGAGCCGATTCACGTTCGGGGGGAAACGCGATTACAATCCGCTTTTGAGGAAACAGTTCACGCACTCTTTCGATTGGGGAACTGAGATCGGAATCGCCGGAAATCAAAAAAGCAGTATCAAACTTGTCCTGAAAGGCGTCTGTGAGCAATTCAACAGCGATGTTGACATCGGTCATCTTTTCCTCATGGCTGGTCCAGTTAGCCCGACAACTGTTACAACTTTGCCGCTTGATAAGGTAATGGCCATAGATAATCTCGAAGTCCGGCAATGTTTGCAGGGCTTCAAGGTAGGTCAACTGACGCCTGCTTTTATTTTGGTCATGTCGAGGCGATGAAATCAGCGAAGTGAAATACTTGGTCAGAATTAGCCGCTGGTCGGATTTAAGCAGATTCTGAATCAGTAGTTGTATGTTCAACCAGTAGTATTTCCGCCAACCTTTGCTTTTTAGCCCGAAGTAAAGGTTGAATCCGTCAATATACGCTATAGTTCGCCGCATGCAATTCCCTGCTATATAAAGAGTTACAAAAGTTCCGAAAATCTCATTTTTTATAGTCCTGTTTGCTTGACTAACAGCTTAAAGTGTTGTATCATTTAATGACGATAAGTTTAATAACCCCGCCGGGGATAGTATCCCCGGCTTGACGCTCCGAAAGGGGCGTTTCTTTTTGCGCGTCGATAATCGGTCATAAATTTACCACATGGGCTAAAGCCCATCCTTGTTACTCAAATCTAATATCAGACAGTTACGAGTTTTACGCCGGCGTTCAGCCATTCTTTCAAAATAGTTTCGTCATTGGCGGCGCGGCGGGCCATGCTGCCATTGGCATCTTTGATTCGAATATTTGCTGTAACCAGGCGTTCTTCGAAATGAGCGGCTTCAATTAAGACATTACCGTCAGGGTGAATAATCTTACTGTTTCCATGTGAGCCGCGGAATGTCTTGCGATCCGTTGGGGCATTGGCCATGACACAGAAGATGCTGTTCTCCGTGGCGCGGGCGATCGGCATTGCGCGGTAAGCGGACAGTTTGTAGTCGCGGGTCAGACCACTTTCGCTACTGCAAAAGTAGCAGATACGCGCTCCGGCAACGGCCGGCAGCCTAACCAGTTCGGGATAGCGAACATCATGGCAGATGATAAAACAGGATTTCACTCCGGCAACCGTATAAACAGGCAGGACTTTGCCAGGTGTGGACCAGGATTCGGCCAGGTGCGTTTTGGAATAGCGGCCCCGGACGATGCCTCCCTTGTCGATAACTAAAAGGTCGATATAGATTTTGCCGGATTCCCAATGGGCAGTACCTAAAATCACGGCAATATTCAATTTTTTCGCCGCGTCGATGACCTTAGCTTCGCCCCGCAGGAACTCCTGTGGGTCGGCGTTTTTCCAGAATTCGGCCGGAGCGTATCCGCACAGGCAGGCCTCGGGAAAGCTGATGACATCCACCTGGTCCCTGGCGGCGGCTTCGATCCAATGCAACACTTTTTGGGTGCTTTGGGCAACGTCGGGATAATTCAATATCTGGCAGGCCGCCAGTCGCAGACAACCTTTTTCTTTCTTGCGGATTAAATGCTTGCTAAAAGTCGTACCTGTAAAGGCATTTGATTCCGCAGTGCCAACCGTCATTGCCGACAGTCCCGCGGCAGTCATGGTACTGCGTGCCAGAAATTTTCTCCTGGAAATTCCGTCTCGCTTAAAAACCATTTTTATTCTCCTGTTAAAAAAGTGTGGGTGGCATGCTTATGCGCAGCTTAAGCATGTTTAACCCATCGTTTCTACCATCGCAGTGGTTTTTGCCAGGCTTCTTTCAAGTCCGCTACTTCAGCGTCGATTACCGCTCTGTTATTCGCGTCTCTGATAACCAGCTTCGCGTTATCCGTTACTTTTCCGATTTGGCCGAAGCGGACGCTCTGGAAGGTTCGGGCCAGTTTCGTGAGGTTCTCCGGGGTTGCCTCGATAATAAAACGGCTCGGACTCTCACTGAAAAGCGTCTGATCGGTCCGGCTGATGTCCCTGCCTGTCGGAGCCTCGGCCAGATTGATTTCCATTCCCAATCCCCCCGCAAATGCCATCTCCGCAAGCGCCACCGCCAGACCGCCCTCAGAGCAATCATGGCAGGACGCTACCAACCCCTGCCGAATCGCCTCGGCCATCGCCTGCATCACTTTCGGCGCCGCTTTCAGGTTCACCTTTGGTACATTCGCGCCCAACTCGTCCTGTAACTTGTAATATTGCGACCCGCCCAGTTCGTTTCTCGTTTC
>DAOWIP010000568.1 GCA_030640865.1 Sedimentisphaerales bacterium
CCAGAGAGGATACGCCTTGCCATGAGTAGAATAACATAAAAAATTACCTATAATCCAAAATTTATCTTGACTGACCGCCTCTATTTATAGAAGGGGTTGAACAAGCCAATGTAGCACAAGCTTCCAGCTTGTGTTCTTCACGTTTTAATCTCAAGCAGGGATGCTTGAGCTACATTATTCGACCCCTACGGGGTCTGGAAAAACTGTCGTGCAAGCTAACCACGGGTTCCGGTCGCTACGCTCCCTGCGCCCGCGGCTATTGTTATTGAAGCCCTACGGGCTTCTACAGGCTGATTTATGTCATAAAACACGATTGGTACAAATATTTGCGTGAACGCTTACTATTCGCCTACGGCGAAACGGTGGCTGCCACTCGTCGAAAGACAAAACTATTACTCTGTCACAGCAATAATTGTGGGCTAAGGGTGGCATGCTTTTGCGAAGCATAAGCATGTGGGATTGCATACATGCCTATCCCGGTAAAGGCATGCCACCCATGTTTTCGGGAGCCAATATGGACAAAGAGCCTCTTTCCACAAAGTGGAGAGATGCTCTCAATTTTATAGTGCGGGCACCCGGCGGTTTTTATTAAAGAAAGGAATGTTGTTATGAAGAAACTACAACCTGTACTTGTCGGTTTTTTGTGTGGTTGCCTTGTAATACTGCCAGGATGTTCATCCATTATTTGTGGATCGTCGAAAGTGGTGAACATCAATAGCAGTCCCTCAGGAGCTAAATACCGTATTGTGAATATAAAAAAAAGAATTGTTGTCTCAAATGGAACTACACCTAATAATGTTACCCTTAAAAGGGGAAGAGGATATTTTCAGGCCGGTGATTATACAGTAGTATTAGAAAAACCCGGCTATAAGAAGGTTATAGTTCCTATTGAACAGGGATTAGAAACCGGATGGTATCTTTTTGGGAACATCATCTTTGGTGGTGCAATTGGCTGGTTAATTGTTGATCCTTTAACGGGTGCGATGTGGACTATAAAAGATTTAAATGTCACAATGCAATCCGTAACCGCATCCTCTGTTCCATCAAATAGCACTCTTCGTGTTGTTACTCTCGATGAGGTGCCGGAACATTTACGTTCAAAGATGGTACGGATTAATTAAACATTGATAGGTATATCGGATGATGAGATTCATGAACTCTGCATAGAGGTAAGCTGGTATTATGTTATAAATGAATCGTTTAAACCATCGTGAGCCCCAAGGTGTTGGGCGCATGTTTTTTTAGGGCAGTAACTATTAAAACTTCAATATCCAGGAATGCTGGACGCGGAAGTCGTCTCCATCGTTGCTGTTTTTGTAATCGGTACGCCAATAAGTGAGTTCGAGACCTGTCGATAGGTATTTGCTGAAAGCGTAATTGGCGTTGGTGAAGACAAAGTAATTAAGGCTCTTATTGCCGTCGTTCAGATCGCTGTTGGTGGGATCGTCAAAACCGCCGCCGGTGTTAAAGGCCCAATCTTCACAAGGCCTTGTAGCCGATCTGGCTCCAGGCGCCGATAGCTTCGATACGCCTGCTGGTGGCTGATTGGGCAAACAGCCGTGCTTAAGCTTGCTTATGCTCCGCATAAACTACGCGTAAAGCATGCCACCCATGTTTTCGGGAGCCAATATGGACAAAAAAAGCCTCTCTCCACTTTGTGGAAAGAGGCTCTTGATTTTATAGCGTGGGGCCACCCAGCATCAAATATTTTAATCACGGTTTTTGCCCATCATTTACCAGTGAAATCAAAATTGTAAGAAATGGGGTCATACTTATACATACTTCCGGTAGCAGCATCGATTATTAAGCCAGGCCAAATTAAAATGTTTATCCAGAATACTCCATCAACTTTCTTTTCGAGTGGAGTAGATTGTGTTTCACCTGCATACGATACTCTAATTGCGTAATCTTTTCCTTTAGGAAGTTTAACCTGATAGGGAGTTACGCCTTGCAAACTACCCAATTGTACTTTTGCGCCCTCTGGTTTTGAATTAACCGTTATCATTTGGGAACCACCGCAAAAAATAGTACAGCAACCACTGCCGCTCAATGTAAAAGATATCAATATGATCAACACAACAATTTTTTTCATAACATTTCCTTTCAAATAAGTGTCCATTTTCAAGCATTAAACTCCATTGTGGATTCCCGCCTACGCGGGAATGACATATTGTTAAAGTGCCTTAGAACTTCAATATCCAGGAGTGCTGGACGCGGAAATCGTCTCCGTCGTTGCTGTTTTTGTAATCGGTACGCCAATAAGTGAGTTCGAGACCTGTCGATAGGTATTTGCTGAAGGCGTAATTGGCGTTAGTGAAGACAAAGTAATTAAGGCTTTTGTCGCCGTCGTTCAGGTCGCTGTCGATAGGATCGTCAAAGCCGCCGCCGGTGTTGAAGGCCCAATCATCACAAGGCTTGAAGCCGACCTGAGCCCAGGCACCGATAGCTTCAATTTCGTCCTGTGTATTGGCATTTACGCCCTGGCCGATACCGCCGAAATATGAATTGCAGTTTTCCGCCCAGAAGGCCTCACCCTTAATTTCGACTTTTTCGCAAACCGGAACGACTACATCAGCATTGAGCGACCAGGTATGGACATTGTCATCGTCGCCGGTGTGGTCCCAGTCGATTTCCTCATTGCCGAAATGACCGCTTGCACCGATAACGCATTTTTTGCCGTTCATAGGCGTCGCGTAGCTTACCCGGCCGAGTACCGTCGGGGTGCTCGCGTCCTGGCCGTCATCCACTCCGCCGCCATCGTAGTCATTGTTGAGATCACGCGACAGGGCGGTCTCGATCTGGAATCGGCCGTTGTCGGGGCAGTCC
>DAOWIP010000208.1 GCA_030640865.1 Sedimentisphaerales bacterium
GGTGAGCTGCCTGTGAATAATCGCTGCTGAACAGGCTCCGCCTGTCCACGGTATAGTGTTCACGATTGAAATTTCCCGTTAATACGCGGATAAGTAACCTTACGACAAAATGTTACGGTTTCGCTCGCGGAAATTTCTATACGCGTTGCGTATAACATCTCACTGTCTTGATCATTTTTCCGGAACCTCCTGTCCCGTTTTTTATATTTACGTCAAGTGCCGTCCCGGCACGTGGTTTTCTAATGGCCCCGCGACAGCAGAATAAACACCCTGCCGCGAGGCCCGGGTGAACGATATTTATTAGTTATCGAGTTAGCATCATCAGTTCCGACAAAAGCTGATCGCTGGTCTGGATAACCCGCGAGGAAGCGGTAAAGCCGGAACTGGTAATAATCAGATTAATAAACTCACGGCTAAGATCGACATTGCTCAGTTCAAGGGCGCCTGGGTTAATAGTACCGGCCCCCAGTTCCTGTGGATTTCTATTAATACAATCGCCGGAGTTCGGGCCTGACAGATAAACATTGCCCGTGTCGGCAATAAGCCCCTCGTAATTACGGAAGGTGCCCAGGACTACCTGACCCAGGTTCTGGGTCAGACCGTTGGTAAAGGAGCCGGTTATGTACCCGTCCGGGCCGATAGAATAATCCTGCAGCGTGCCGGACTTGAACCCGTCCTGGCTCAGTATTGACATAACGCTGGTTACGGTCATGGCATACCCATCCATACCGGTAAAATCAAACGCGACCACCTGAGGCGTGGCGGCGCCGGTATCGGTTCGATCCATAATAATGCTGAGATTATCACCTTCAAGATATTGGCCGTTAGGATCGAATTTGACTGTGCCCGTTCCGAGAACCAGGTCGAAGTCAGTATCGTCGGAACTTTCCGCAAAAAACCGCCAGGTTATTCCCGTGTCATCTTTGTCCTGCATAACCATAGTAACATTGATATTTAATGGATTGCCCAGAGAGTCATACGCCCTGAAAGAAGTTCGAATGCTCTCGCCAAGAGTGCTTTCGACCGTGGTGTTAGTGAACCGCAGGGGCAGGGTATTCCCCGGCGCAGAAGCCCCAGTACCCTGTCCCGCGGTTATCGAACCGGTTTCCAACGTCAAATTGTTATACAGACCTATATTACCCATAATATTGATAGAGCCGTCAACAGCACTAATTGTAACTCCCGGATTGAGAATCGGCGGTACCTCAGCGGTCCAGTCAGGCAGGTCGGCCGATGTGTTAATCCCCAGAACATCCTCTAACCAGGCCGCCAAATCACCCAGGGTGCTACCGGTGGTGCCGACAATAAATTCCTCCTGAGCCAGATTGGCGCCGCCCTTGCTTGCCTCAGCCAGAGTGATGACATTGCCGGTTTCAAATAGCTTAACCACAGCCGTTTCGTTTTCATACAGGGAGGTTAAGGCGGTCCCTGCTACAGCGGCTACTGTCCCGGCGGCATCCTGGAATAATGCCTGACTATCTAATACAGGACGCGATGCAGCCGCGTCACCCTGCGAGTTTAAATCGCCGCTGAAAGTGGCATTACTGGTAGGGGACGCCATAGTCATCTCGCCGATTGGGATGCAGAGGTTGCCCATTTCACCATCAACCATACCCTGCAGGAAAAAACCATCGGCGGAGAGCAGGTAGTTTTCCGAATTGAAACGAAAGCCACCGTCCCGCGTATATACCTCCGACCCGTCCGGCTTCTTCAGGATGAACATTCCTTTGCCCTGTATGGCCAGATCGCTCTTATTGCCGGTAGTCTCAGGAGCACCGCCGGCAAAATTGCGATTGACTGAGCCGATCATCGAGCCGGTACCGACCTGCAGGGGATTGGTGCCACCCATCGTACCGTTCGGCGCGGACCCGAAACTGAAGGTGTGTAGAAACTGATTCTGAAAACTGACACTCGACGATTTGTAGGCGTAGGTGTTGACATTGGCGATGTTGTTACCAACCACATCCATGCGAAACTCGTTGGTCTTCATCCCTGTAAGACCAGTGAACATTGATGATGTTAAACCCATTTTCTATCTCCACAATCCAAAGTATTAAAATTTATAGTATTCATTCTGTCATTCCTGCGTAGGCAGGAATCCATCTCTTTCTTTATTCTATATTTTTTTGATTTCCGCCATAGGCGGATTCGACGTTTCCCGACAAGTCGGGATTGAATGTTCGATGTTTCTTCCACTCTTTTCCCACCTTCACACTTTTCCACTTTTCTCACTTTTCCACAAATCATAAAAATCATCAAATCTAAAATTCTTTCCTTCTTCTCTTCTGAATTCTGAATTCTGAATTCTCTCTTTCTCACAACTCTTCTTAATAAATACTGGTTATCTCCTCCAGGGGCAACCGGGAATAACTGCCGTCGGAACCGATTATATTCAGCATTACTCCGATTCCGTTGTCTTGTGCGACCCATTCGACACTTTCAATAACTCCGGATACGTCTCCCAGGCCATTGGCGGTGTAGCCGATGAGTAAATCGGCGGTATCGACGTTGATAATGCTGGCATTTTTCATGAATACAGGCACGGTTTCGTCGTCGGCAGTCCCGGCCTGATGCAGATGGAGTTTTATTTCTTCGCCGTCCACCTCTACTGAAACGACTTCACCGACAATCCGCGCACCTGACGAATCCATTCCAATGACCATCTTGCCGACAATATCCTGGCTGTTACTGCCGCCAAGGCGAAGCATATCTTTAATGTTAATGCTTTGGCCGGTGTCGAGTTCCAGCATAATATTATCACCGTCCAGCCTGACTGTCGCCACTTTGCCCACGGCAAACTCGCCGGTCGCGGTGTTTCCGGAGACCAGCTCTCCGATCATACTTGATGCAGTACTCATTTCCTGACGCATAAGCAGGCTGTCATACCGCTCCATAAGTTTCTCAAACGACTGGCTCGTCTCCTGCGACGACTGTAAC
>DAOWIP010000085.1 GCA_030640865.1 Sedimentisphaerales bacterium
CTTTCCCGCAAAGATATCCAGGTCTCCATCACCATCGATGTCGCCGTATGCCACACCATGAAGTTGGGAGGGCAGCTTCCCGGGAAGGATCTCGTGCAGCTTGAAGCTCGGTTTTTTCCCGCCCGAAGACTCAAGCCAATAGGCCCCGTAGTGATGCGCCCGTGGGAGAATCAGGTCCACATCACCATCGACGTCCACGTCATAAACCTTGATCTGCATCGTCTCATGGCCCCGCCTCGCGGAGCCTGGCGAGGGTAACGAATGTCTGGTCCAGCCGCCATGCACGTCCTGCTCGAACCACACGAAGTCGCTCACGATGTCCAGTCGCCCATCCTCGTTCAGGTCGCCGATTCCAAGTCCGTGCAATGGGGACTTGTCCACGGTGGTCCAGGACCAGTTCGAAGCGTTTTCCGGATTCTGTGGGATCTCGTAGATTCGAATTCCTATGCCTGGACAAACGTCGGAACAGATCATTTCGTCCCGGCCGTCGCCGTCAATATCAACGAATATAATGACTTCAGGCCACCTGGTATCCCAGGTAATGTGGTGTTTAGTCCAGACGCTCGTTGACGGCGCACCGGGATTCTCGAACCAGAACAACTCATTCTTCTTACGGTCTTCGCTGGACCGGCGGTGAGTCGTCAAGTCCAGATCACCGTCTCCGTCCAGGTCGTAGGGTACGGTGAAACCGATGTCGATTGCCGTCGGCTTAGGATCAGGCGGGTACAACGGATGTCGTTTCCATGAGGGCCCTTCGAACCACTGTAGGCCGGCGACGATGTCGATCACTCCATCCCCGTTGATATCGGCCATCGGTACGTGGCCCATGTTCGTCTCCGCCACTGTTGTCAACCTGGTACGCGTAAATGTCACGTTACCGGCGGTCACGCCGGCCGTCGCACCATGCCTTACCAGCAGCACGACCCACGGACCGGACCCCGGCGGGCGCAGAGTAACGCTCCGCTCGGCGCTGACCGTCTGCTGTGTTTTCCATTTACTCGTGGATATCTCCAGCCAGCGGATTATGCATGGCCTCTTCAGCGAACTGATATCCAGCTTAACCTCTCCTCCATCCGGAAAATAGACCGCGTATTCCTTTCCCGGATTTGCCAGGCAATAGGCTTCGTTGGGTTTTCTGTCCGAAAGCAAATCGTTGTGAGCGGCACAAGTAAAAATATCCATATCATCTGTGAGTATCCGCATGCTTCTTATGTTCGCCTGTGCCTTTTTGCCGAGCCCCAGCCCCGCAGGTGGTCGATGGAACCTGGCGGACGCCATCCCACCGAAAATGTTGCGCCAGAAGCGTTCCACACCGTCCACATCCGTTCGGAACCACCTTTGGGGACCAGTATCGGCCCCGTAAATCTTGACGTTGGTCAGCGGGCGAACGTTATCGGCGACACGGGACAACTGAAGCCGCAAGCTGTCCCAGTGCCGTTGCCCCCTCTTGTGGCTGTTTTGCGAAACGTCAACAAATGAGTAGGTATCAGGATCGTCGAACGTCGCGTGGGGTATCGGAGGGTTCTTGTCCAGATGATCGTACCGCATCTCCGTTGTCTGAACGTCAACGCCGGCCTGTTTGGCTTTAGTTTTAACATACTCTGACCAGTATTTCCCCCACTGCGGCGTTGCCGATGTTTCATTGTCCATTGAGTAGAGAACGTGGCCGAACTTCAACGAGATGGAAAGCATCTTATCGACAAACCGCCGCTGATACTTCAGCACGGTTTTCTGGTTCCTTACTGCCGGCACCGACTGGAAGAAAACGTTTTCGGAATGGTCGGAGCGATGGTCAATCACTTCGGAAAGCCCTGTCTGTTCAGCCGTATAGTTAATGTTGTTCTTCGGGTTAAAAGGATGCCGCTGCCAGGGTTTCAGATTGAAGTCGTAGTCGTATGTGGCCCAGATTTCCACCTGCACGATAATGTCCCGTTCGTGGGTTGCTGTGAGGAAATACTCAAACCTCCGCCAGTATTCCTCGTCCCATTGGTCGAGGTTATATTTCCCATTCACTTTTTTAAATGGCCAGACATTGCCCTCGTCCCGGCCGCTCATTGTGCAGCGGACGTAATTACCGCCGACTGATTTAAGCAGATCGAGATGTTCCGTCAGCCGCGAACCGGTCCATTGGAACAGGTTGTCATCATCTGATCCGCCCAATAGCAGGACGGGCTTGCTCTCGTATTGCCAGTAGCTGGGATTCTTTTTATACACTTGAATCCTGTCTTTGTTAGCCGTGGCTGGAGCGGCACTCCTCTGTCGGGCCATAGCCAGGCTCACATCCAATCGGCCGGCAACAATCGCCATAGCAACAAAACAGGCAATCATTAACATTTTAAAATACTTCATACCAGCTTCCTCGACGCTTTTGATCGCCATAAAACACCTCCGCAAAACGGTTCATTAATTCACAACTCACTTATAATTTGTGAACTGCCTCAATAATACTTCCGCGGTCCACATTACCGCCCTTCCCACTACTTCCGGACAGTCGCGTTTCGCCTTCTTCTTGACATCCCGGCATAATACGCTTCCGTATTCCTTTTCAAATCGTTTATATACCTTTCGAATCAGGTTGTGAGATAGTTTGTTTTTTTGGAAATTCTCTCTGCCGCACGTCCAGCCGATAACCATCCCCAAACCGGTAAAGGCCCCGCAATTTTGCACTTCTTTCGGAGTCGCTCCTCCGTCCAGGCAGCCTGCCGCCCGAAACAGTCCCTTATCTTCCGGGATAAAGTCTATAGCCTTTTGCAGGGCCGCCACCGTACAACGACAGCAACCCCCATGTTTTTTCTCGAGGTCATAACCTAAATTATATGCCGTTTCGATTATTTGCTCACCTCTGTCCCCGATATCGATATGATCGTTCTTATCCAATACCTTAAATTCGACTTTATATATCGTCTTTTGTCCTTTTTTCATTGACTCGTCTTTTTCTGCTTTCTTATTCTCTGTGCCTATTGCTTCGCACACCGGCAAACCGCTTAATCCCAACCCGGCAACTGCGCCTGTTCGCAGGAATTGTCGTCGGCTTTCAGTGAACCCTTTTCCACAATTCACTTTTTCTATGCCGTCCATCTTTCCAACCTTCCACCCTCTTACCCCTAACCCATCACAACTCATCACCCACAACTCACAACTCACAACTATTTAATCATCACCTTGCCGGTTCCGCGTTTGACCTTACCCAACAGATAAGGTTTTTCTCCCATCTTGCGTAAATGTTTTATAATCGAACCGGCATGCTTCGGCCGCACAATCAGCACATAACCGATCCCCATATTGAATACCCGGTACATTTCTTTTTCTTCGATCGGCCCCAGCCTTTGTAAAAATCCGAAAATCGGTGGCACCTCCCACTTCTTATTGATTACTACATCGTGTTTGCCGCCGATCACCCGCGGAATATTGCCCACCAGGCCACCACCGGTAATATGAGCCATCGCCTTAACTACCTTTTTGACCTTGTATTTACTCAATAGTGCCACTATCGACTTGACATAAATTCGCGTCGGCCGCAGTAGTGCCTCGCCTAAAGTCTCGCCAAGCTCATCTATATACTGCCCCGTCTTCAATTTGGCCTTATCGAAACAGACACGCCGCACAAGCGAATAACCGTTTGAGTGC
>DAOWIP010000378.1 GCA_030640865.1 Sedimentisphaerales bacterium
AAAGCCCACCCTACTTATAGAATCCGTGAACGGTTACGGATATTTTATGTCGGTTAATCACCTATGCCCTGATCGGCCAGCATTTCCAGGAAGTCGGCTACTAATTTCGGGTCCATTGTTGTACCGGCCTCGGCGCGCATGATTTTCTTTGCCTCTTTTGGACTCATCGCACCACGGTATGACCTGGTTGATGTCAGGGCGTCCCATACATCGGCAATCTGAAGGATGCGGGCACGCAAAGGAATGTCCTCTCCTGCCAGGCCGTCGGGATACCCTCCTCCGTCATAGTGTTCGTGATGATGACGAACCGCGGCCAAGATACCCTGCAAAGCCTCCAGCGGTTCGAGCACCTTATGACTCAATACAGGATGGGTCTTGATATGAGCGAATTCCTCTTCGGTGAGTTTGCCTGTTTTTCGCAACACGTCGTCGCGAATTCCAATCTTGCCGATGTCATGTAACTGCCCGGCCCACTTCAACTGTTTTACTTCGGTTTCGTTCAGGTTGTTATAACGGGCCAACGCGCAAGCCATCTCTGCCACGCGTGTGGAATGCCCGCTGGTATATTCATCCTTTGCTTCCATCGCCCGCACCAGCGATGTGATTGTCTCCAGAAAAAGCTGTTGCATCTTGTCAGCATAGATGATATTGCCCAATACCGCCGATCCCATTCGGGCCAGCATACCCGCCAAGTTCATTTCTACCGCCTGGAAAGGTTCCTTTCCACTGTTTCGCACAAAGATCAAGGTTCCCAGTTTCGCCATCTGCCAGGGCTGGTTCAGCGCCTGCGACTGGTTGCGGGCAGGTTCACTCTCAATGCTATTAAGATGGATTGCCAGTACATTTCCCCGGCCCTCATGATCCAAATCAGGCGTACCCTGATAATCAATCATTCTGACCTGAAGCTCGTTTTCGACAGTGCTCATCTCGTTAAGTTCTGTTTTATATTTCCGGTAGAATTTGTGTGCTTTTTTCCACTCTTCAGGTGTGCGGGTCCCGGCAATGACCATTCCGGGTTCGATTTTTTCGTCCGGGCGCTGGGGAAACTTATCAGCCAAGGCACCAAAATAATAACAGTAGTTGCTATCGACCGCGTGGGATATTTCGTCGATGAGCGTCTGGATGGCCTGCTGGATATTTTTGTTGCCGGCTACGGCGATGGTGGCGTCGAAGGCGGTGTTTAAGTGATTGTAACTCGATAGCAGTTCCCCGGCCAATTCTTCCTTCTCGGAGCCGATACTTTTGAATATATGTATAATTTCATCAAGTTTTTCCGAGATTCCGTCCGGTAACGTATAGATGTCAGCCTGGTCAGGATGGTCCAGGCCGTGTGGAAACGGCTCTTGCGATGCGGCCGCAACATATTCATCTTCTATTGCCGCTGTCAATTCCGAAGGCAGAGATTCGCCCGATTGTGCCAGGTCAAGTAGCATCCGCCGCAATTTTTCTTTGCTCGTGTTCATTTGGGTGTTGATTTTCCCTGTGCAATCTCTCTATAAGCTCAGTCAGGACTGACGGACTGAACGGCTTGTTGAAAAAGTGCACATGAGAATTATTCATTTCCTTTTTGAGTTGTCCCGTATCACACCGGGAGGTCAATACCACAATCAAATTCGGTCTTTGTGGTAATTGCAGCACCTCCTTAACCAGATCAATTCCTTTCATCAAAGGCATATTCACATCGGTTATCAGTCCTTCGAAGCCACCCTCCTTTAATTTCGCGAGGGCTTCCGAGCCGTTATAGGCGCTACTTACTTCGTGACCGTTCCGGCTCAGCCACATCGTAACTATATGGTGAATAAAAGGATCGTCGTCTGCCAGTAATATTTTCATAGGTTTATTCACAACAGGAACTAACTAATGGTTGCTCTGCTACAAACATAATCATACTGTTATCAAAATCGGACATCTTTCCAGGTAGCTTAACAGTCTTTTTTTCTGTTTTTTTTCGGTATTTTCCCGTTTATTACCAAGCCTTTTGCCCGTTTTCGGTCGTAGCCCGTAACCGTAATGAGTATTTTATGAATATTTTCGGCTAAAAATTTTATCAATGAGGAAACTGCCACGCTACTATCGTCGATAGTCTATGTATGGTGATTTGGAAGTATGTTCGAATATGAAATATGGTGGAATGAACAAGTGAACACACGGAAAAATACAATAGTTGTCGCAATAAATTTAATCGCGATATCTCTGTTAAGTGGGGCGTTTATTCTTTATAGGACTATCTGGCCTGCGTCTTATATGCTTTCGATTATACTGCCCATATTGTTGCTGTCGGTTTTTCTCACTACAGTTCTGACAACCCTTGTTTATTTTTCGATCCGTTGC
>DAOWIP010000140.1 GCA_030640865.1 Sedimentisphaerales bacterium
ATCGGCGTCCTGGCCAAGCGAGGCCCCGATCGTTGCCTCGAGAAGTGGCAGCCCACCGCCGAATACCTCTCGCGTCAAATCCCCGGTTCTTCTTTCACCGTTGTGCCGCTTGCTTTTGAGCAGATTGCCCCTACCGTCAAAGACAGCCGGATCGACTTTCTCCTAACCAATTCCTCCATCTATGTGGAAATGGAAATCCACTATGGTGCCCGCAGAATCGCTACCCTCAAGAATATCAGGTTTGGCAGGCCTGTTACAGTTTTTGGCGGCGTAATCTTCACTACCGCCGACCGAAATGACATCAACAAATTGTATGACCTCAGGGGTAAGCGTTTTATGGGTGTTAATGAACATTCGTTAGGCGGCTGGAGGGCGGCCTGGCGTGAGCTTAAATTAAAAGGCATCGACCCTTATAAGGATTTTGCCGATCTGGCTTTTGGCGGCACACACGATGCTGTTGTTTATGCCGTTCGGGACGGCCGGGCAGATGCCGGCTGCGTCAGGACCGATACCCTCGAACGTATGGCCGCCGAGGGAAAGATCGACATCAGCGATTTCCACTTTATCCACGATCATAAAGGTGATCATCGCGAATACAAGGACGGACTTTATAGTGGTGATACCTTTGAAGATTATTGTTTCATTCACAGTACCCGCCTGTACCCTGAATGGCCCTTTGTTCAGCTTAAACATATCCCTGACAGCCTGGCCGAAAAAGTCGCCCTTTCCCTGCTCAGTATGCCTTCCGGCAGCCCCGCCGCTAACGCTGCCCACTGCGCCGGCTGGACCATCCCCCATAATTATCAATCTGTCCGCGACGGCCTCAAAGAGTTGAAAATCGGCCCTTATAAGGATTATGGAAAGGTTACTCTCAGCGGCGTTATCAAACAATATTGGCCCTGGTTTGTGGGGTTCACTATCATCGGGATTGTTATAGCTGTTGCTATCGTCAATATCCTGGTATTAAACCGAAGATTACTATCCACAAAAAAAGAACTCGAAGATGAAATCACCGAAAACAAGCGGCAAAAAATCGAAATGGAACAACTGAACAGCCGGATCGAAACCTCGGTCGAGAAGGCCAACGCGTTGGCGCAGGAAGTTACTGTCTCAAACTTTACCCTTAATGAACGGGTCAGGGAACTGGACTGCCTTTATTCCTTATCCCGCGTTATTGAAAAATCGGAACTGTCCCTGGATGAGGTGTTCAGGGAAGCGGTTGAGCTTGTTCCGACTGGTTGCCATGAGCTACATAGCATATGTGCCCGGATAATATTTAATGGCAGGAAATATAATACAGGGAACTTCCGAAAAACTCCCTCTATGATAATCGCTGATATTATCTGCCGCGGCAAAAAAACCGGATGTGTGGAAGTGTGCTGCATGAGCGGAGAGGAACCTCAGGGTGAATCCCATTTCTCAATGGAGGAAAAACGCCTGCTTGACGAAATTGCCGACCGTTTGGGACTAATGGCCTCCCGGCGCCAGACAGACGAGATGGTCAAGGCTAACAACGATTTCCTGGAAAGCGTGATGGAAGGCGTAACGAACGCGATTTACGTGATCGACCTGGAAGGTAATTTCACATTGATAAGCCGGGCGAACTCAAAAATAACCGGATACGCCGTCGATGAACTTGTCGGTCAGCCATTCTCAGTACTTCTGGAAGGGGATGCTTTGTTGGAACTGAACAAGCAATTTAACAGGGTTAAGGTTCTGGGAACCACCGTCTCACAGATTGAAACGGAATTTGTTCGTAAAGATGGGATCAAAGTGTTCGTTAGTATAAATCTGTCACCGCTTTACGAAGATGATAAAATTGTCAGCGTGGTGGGTACGGCGGAAGATATTACCAGGAGGAAGGAATTGGAAAGGCGGTTGTTGCAGGCTCATAAACTGGAGTCTGTCGGACAACTGGCATCCGGGATCGCCCATGAGATAAACACGCCCACCCAGTATGTGGGAGACAACGTACGTTTTCTCCAGGAATCTTTCACCGATATGGCCGCGTTGTTACAGAAACATGAACAGCTCCTCACCGGCAGCAGGCAGGGCGGCGTAACTACGGATATTATCAGAGAAGTTGAAGAAACAAAAAAGGAAATAGATATTGACTATCTGCTTGATGAAATCCCACAGGCTATTTGTCAGACTATCGAGGGTGTGGATCGCGTTTCAGAGATTGTCCGCGCGATGAAGGAATTCGCTCATCCCGACGCGGAGGGCAAGACCCTGCTCGACATAAACAGGGCCATAGAAAGCACCTTAACGGTGGCTCGGAACAATTGGAAATATATCGCCGATACAGATATTGATTTTGACTCCGAACTGCCGATGGTACCCTGCCTGCCGGGTGAGTTTAACCAGGTGATTCTGAATATCATCATCAACGCGGCTCACGCCATAAAAGATGCGATAGGCGACGATACAGAAAAACAAGGGACTATCGGTATTCAGACCAGGCAAAATGGAGAGGATGTGGAAATTCGCATCAGCGATACCGGCACGGGGATACCGGAGGAGATTCAGGACAAGATTTTCGACCCATTCTTTACCACCAAGCAGGTAGGTGAAGGCAGCGGACAGGGATTGGCCATCTCCCGTTCCATTATAGTGGACAAACACAACGGGAGTCTTACTTTTGAAACAGAACAGGGCAAAGGAACAACGTTTATTATTCGCCTGCCGATTGGCAGCGAGCAAGCGAGCGAACCAGCTTAAGAATAAGCCGACCGGGTGGCAGCCACCGAGTCTTCGAGGTGGATGGTTCATCGGGTGGCATGCTGTATGCGTAGTTTATGCAAAGCATAAACAAGCTTAAGCATGGTATTCCAACTGTGTGGCGCCTTTCTGTATTTCAGAGAGGTGCTCTTGTGCCAAGAAAAATGAGCAAGCTCCGATGAATGACAAAATAAGGATACTATTTGTCGATGACGAGTCCAATATACTGGACGGTCTGCGTCGTATGTTGCACTCTATGCGTAAGGAATGGGATATGACCTTTGCGGAAGGCGGACAGGCGGCCCTGGATATCCTTGCTGAAAAGTCATTCGATGTGATTGTATCCGATATGCGTATGCCGGGTATCGATGGTGCTCAACTGCTCGAAAAAGTTAGACGAAACTATCCACATATTGCCCGCATCGCCCTGTCCGGCCAGACCTCGAAGAAAACCATCCTCCGTTCTGTCGGGCTGATTCATCAGTATCTAACCAAACCCTGTAACACGGAAACATTAAGGACAACGATTTCTAACGTCTGCTCACTACGAGATTTACTCACTAATGAAAAGTTGCGGGGTTTGATTGCGCAATTGGAATCGCTTCCCAGCCTGCCGTCTTTGTATGCCGAATTGATAGAGCAGATCAGAGATAATGATTGCTCTGTTGATGAAGTTGCAAAGATTATCTCTCGTGATGTAGGAATGTCGGCCAAGATAATGCAATTGGTCAATTCCGCTTTCTTTGGTGTTGGTCGGCACGTATCCGACATTTCACAGGCCGTAACACTGCTTGGATTGGAAACCATCGCATCACTGACGCTGTCTATGCACATATTTTCGCAATACGATGATATTAAACCGGATGGGTTTTCATTATCCTGTCTTTGGGATCATTCCATTACCGTTGCTGAAATGGCTCGGCTGATTGCACGTTCCGAAAACGCCGAAAAAAGCGACACTGGTTACTGTTTTCTCGCCGGAATGTTGCACGACATTGGTAAATTGGTACTGGCCGTCCAGGTCCCGCAAAAATATCAACAGGTTTTGTCGCTTTGCTCCAGTCAGACAAAGGAAATGCACGAGGCCGAAAGGGAGGTTCTGCAAACCACACACGCCGAGATCGGCGCCTATCTGCTTGGTTTATGGGGCTTCTCCGATGATATTATCACCGCCATCGCCTTCCATCACAAACCCGCCGAAGCAGCGGCTACGAAATTCAGCGCATTAACAATTGTGCACGTGGCAAACATATTAGCACACGAAACAGACTCGGTATCTGATAAAAACATTCAGCCTGATACGCAATATCTTAATGCCCTGGGATTAACAAATCGGCTGCCGCGATGGCGGGAAATTTGCCTTGATAATCTCAAGGTCCGAAGCTGACGTTTAAGGAGGCA
>DAOWIP010000061.1 GCA_030640865.1 Sedimentisphaerales bacterium
ATTGATTCGTCGGAAGAAGTACCAAAATCAGGCATTATATGCAATCAGATTTTACCAATATTATGCCCAGGTAAAGCAGTTGGCCGGTAAAATGGGATTATCCCCGACAGACCTGAAATTCTTTGACAGACTGATTGACAAATTACTGAGGATTGAACTGAAAAAGGAGGAATTTCCTGGCACGGAAGAGGCACTGCATGCCAAACAATATTACCAGACAATGATTCATTTTGCACTTGGTGAACTTGAATTGTATGAAAACATTCTGGAGCGGGACGGGCTGAATGTAGCCCTGCTGACACTGCGGCGATCGAAAGATTTGTTCAGGGTTTTCGGCCGTTCGATGAAGTGGTCGCTGCTTTATATCGACAATCGGCATGCCATGTTTTTCCGTGTTGATGCGCCGGAGAACCGGGAACTGTTGCGGAAGAAGCCGAGCCAGCTCAAATATCCGGATGAGTATTCCCGTAACTTTTCCATTGGGTATATCAACTGCCATAACAGCAATCCCAGGGTGGCGGCGCAAGGCGCAAAAATGCTGATGAAAGTTAAACGATACGTGCCGACGATATATGATATGATATATAATGTAGGTATAAAATTGGGAATGCAGAACGAGTTGCAGAAATATTTTTCTCAAAAACACGATCTCTATCTCGACAAGGTGGAGAAAAAGGAGGAATTGGGACGGTTGAATAATATGGTTGCTCTGGCACATTCCTCTCAACTGCTGGAGCAATTGTCCAAAAAGGCCGGGAAACCGGACGATGCCCAGCGGTATCATAATGAAGCGAAACACTATAATACGATGATTAGCTCCCGGCAAGAGAAAGAGAAATGGAAGCAATGGCTGTGGTAAATGTTGCGCCAATCAGTATATCGGTTTTTTTCCCCTGCCATAACGAGGAAGGAGCGATCGAGGAACTTACACACAAAACACTGGGGGTGCTGGAGGAGATAAGCAACGATTACGAAGTTATTATCGTTGATGACGGCGGTACCGACGCGACCGGTGAGATAGCGGACCGTTTGGCCCGCGAGAACGAGCATGTCAAAGTAGTGCATCACCCGCATAATCGCGGGTATGGTGGGGCACTACAGAGCGGATTCCGCACGGCCGTCAAGGAATGGGTTTTCTATACCGACGGCGATGGACAGTTCGATATTAGGGAACTGCCCGGATTGCTTGATCTGACGGACGATTACGACATTATTGCATGTTATCGGATGAACCGGCAGGACCGTTGGCTGAGACGGCTGAACGGCTGGGCCTGGAATAAACTGGTCGGCTTTGTGTTTGGCCTGAAAATTCGGGATATTGATTGCGCGTTCAAATTGTATCGGCGGGAGATATTCGACCGGATCGAAATGTGCAGCGAAGGTGCTTTGATTGACACTGAAATATTGGCACGAGCGAAACAGGCCGGCTATAGTATCGTTCAGCGGCCGGTACGGCACCTGCCGCGACAGACAGGCCGGCAGAGCGGTGGTAACATTTTAGTCATCCTGCGGGCATTCGGGGAACTGTTCAAACTGCGAAAGAAGATTAACGCAACCTCTAAAAGTGTCGGTAGTTAGACCGCATGGGCTGAAGCCCATCCTACGTAACTAAGCCGCCATCGCCTGTCTGCTGACAGACGCTGCCACCCGTCGTTGCGACACTATGTGACAGAACACGGCCAAAATGGCCGTGGCACCCTATTTAACTAATGCTGCCACCCGTCTAAAAATGTCGGCAGTTAGACAGCATGGGCTAAAGTCCATCCTACGTAATTCGGTCTTGTAATGTTGCAAATCAATGAAAAGATCACTGTCAGCCGGGAATATATAAAGATCAACTTTATTCGCTCACGGGGGCCGGGCGGTCAAAACGTCAATAAAGTCAATACCCGTGCCCAGTTGACCTTCGATATGAAGGGCTGTCCGGAGGTGCCGCCCGCCGCTAAAAAAAGACTGGCCGTACTTGCCGGACGTCGTTTGACAAAGTTGGGTACAATCATTATCGAATCGGACCGATTCCGTCGCCAGAAGGATAATCGCCGGGAAGTCCTTTATCGTCTGCGTCGGCTTATCTGCCGGGCGCTCGTGCAGCCCAAACCGCGACGGCCCACGCAACCCACCGCGGCCTCGAAACGAAAAAAACAGGAAGATAAGCAGCACCGCAGCCGAATCAAATCGTGGCGAAAAAAAGTATCGCTTGATGATTGAAAAACGAAATCAGCGACAATTGGGTGCTATTTTTTTCTTTTCCACTTAGGCCACCTGGGGCCTTCAAGGTCAATTTCACGATGCAGCTTGATAAGTGTTTTTTTCATAGCTTCCAGCCGGCCGGCTTCAGAGGATGCAAGGTTGTTCTTTTCCTTCTTATCCTTACGCAAGTTATACAGTTCAAAAACAGTCATATTATCGTCGGCCAGGATTTTCCAGTCCCCCTGCCGCATAGCTACGGTAAAAGGCTTACTTAACGCACTATCATAACGCCAGTACAGTGGAACAGTGCGTTTAATCTTTTCGCCCCTGAAAACCGGTAGTATGCCGGCCCCATCAATGGCCCGATCTGTCGGTATTTTGGCGCCGGCCAAGTCGCAAAGAGTAGGTAAAATATCCGTGCCGTTAATCGGCTCAGATGAAACACTGCCCGGCTTAATTTGACCGGGGTAGCAAATTATCCCCGGTACGCGGATACCTCCTTCGTACATGTGCAGTTTCATTCCGCGCAGCGGACCCGGTGAACCGTAGGAACAGTGCGACCCACGGTATCGATTCAATGTTTCGGGGCCATTGTCGCTGGTGAACATCACGAAGGCATCGTCGCGCAGAGCCATATCATCCATCGCCTTCATCAAGCGGCCGAAGGCATGGTCCATTTGACTGACGTTGCCGTAATAAATGGCCTCCTTATGTCCTTCATACATCTTCATAAATTTTGCGTCGGTGGCAATTGGTTCATGGGGTGCGTGAAACCACACAAAAAGACAAAATGGGGTGTTCCTGTCCCAATGGTTCCTGAGCCAGTTGATTGCCTCGTCTGCTATCAATTCGGAGGAATAGCCCTCTAACCTGCCCACCGGGATACCGTTACGAACAAAGTTCTTGGGATTGTGGTGTGTCGGTCGGGCATTGTTCTGGGTGGAAAACCAGTAGTCAAAGCCGTGATCGTTTGGTTGCGGCTGTTCAGGTGAGTTGAACTTGCCGTTGCTGTGCCATTTGCCGACATGACAAGTCGCGTAACCGGCCTTTTTAAGTATTTTGGCCACGCTGATTTCCTGCTTCTTCAAGTGTACAGGACTGTTATGGGGAATCCAATCGTACACCCCGCAACGATTCGGATTGCGGCCGGTGAGCATACCTGCCCGTGAAGGCGAACAGACCGGTGCGGCGGCATAACAGTCAGTGAGCTTCATGCCCTCCGCGGCGAGTTTGTCCAGATTCGATGTCTGGATAAACGGATGTCCATAGCAGCTCAGGTCGCCATAACCCAGGTCGTCACAGAGCGCGATAACCATATTAGGCCGTTTCTTTTTACCAGCGGCTGATAAAAACGATGAGTCCGAGCAGCCTGGCAGCACCATTGCCGCCGCTCCCAAACCAATAACTTTCATAAAATTACGACGATTCTGAAGAGAATTTTCCATGTTTCTATTATCCTTCTTAACGCAATAGGAACTATTTATCAATCGAGACGACTAATGTGTACGGCTTTAAGGTCCATGACGGTACGGCCGGGCTTCGTAAGGGCCTTAACGCAAAGCCGCGTTCGTCCCTTCTGCAGGGTAACTGTTCCGAGTTTTAACGGTGCCCATACTTTTTCGAATACTTCTATGCGTGCTACCCGGTCGGGACTATGGATATGGTCCGGGTTGTGCGCTTTCTCGATCACGCCTTCGAGAGTTTTACCGCCTATTTCAACCCGCAGTTTTGCACCGACATCCTGCTTCGGACATACGTACATCAAGGTAATTTCATATCGGCCTGGGCGAACTACCTCAATCTCCCAAAACGGATAGGCGGCAGTGCTGGTCCAGTTGGTGATCCAGTCGTTAGCCCAGCCGGAACGGCCGACATAGCTGATTCCCTGACGATTATTCGGTTCCAGAAAGGCCTCATGGCTGGGCAATACAACTTCCGGCCGCTGTTCGTAGCCGATCGGTATCGGAATCGACTCGAAACCATCCTTCGTAACTTCTCTGAACCAGTTTTCATACGCCGCCAGGAGTTCTTTAGCAACATGAGGATATTGTTTGGCGACATCCTTTTTTTGGGACGGATCGGCGATCATGTCATATAATTCACAGGATTTATTTCCTGCAATAGTCGCGCGCCATCGCTGAGTGCGAACCGAACCGCGGCTGCTCCAGTGCGCATAGAGCATACGTTCAGGCCAGTTAGTTGTTTTACCCTCAAGCAGGGGTACGAGACTGACACCATCCAGCGGAAGGGTTTGGGGCATTTTTACGCCAGTCAACTCGACAATTGTCGGCAGCAGGTCGATATGCGCAGCAATCTCTTTTACCTGAGTGCCGGCTTTGATACGAGCGGGCCAACGTATAAACGGGGGAACACGTATGCCACCTTCGTTGCAACTGCCTTTGCATCCTTTCATGTTACCATTAAAGCGATTGCTGTTGGGGCCGTTATCAGTCAGGAACAAGACGATTGTATTCTCGGTCAGGTTTAACTGTCCGATTTTATTAAACAAACGACCGAGGTTATCGTCCAGATTTTCACACATGGCGTAAGCACAGGCGGTAGTGTCGCCAAGCCCGCGGTCTTTGTATTTTTTGAAATATTTGTCGGGTACCTGCCAGGGTGAATGCGGGGCGTTGTAAGGCAGATAACAGAAGAAGGGACGGTTCCTGTTATTTTTTATAAATTTGATTGCTGAGTCGGTTAAAACATCAGTGATGTAGCCTTTGGTTTTGACGAGTTGGCCGTTATGCTCCAAACTGGTGTCGAAGTAGTTATTCCAGTGGCCGGCACAAAAGCCAAAGAATTCATCGAAGCCCCGGCCATTGGGATGGTAGGGATAATGTGCGCCGTTGTGCCATTTACCGAAACAGCCGGTAACATAGCTTGCTTGCCGTAGTATCTCGGCCAGGGTTACCTCGGTACTGCGCATTGTCTCATAGCCACGCGTTACCCCGTGTACACCGGTGCGTTCGTGGTAGCGACCGGTAAGCAGGCTGGCTCGAGTCGGTGCGCAGACGGGACTGACATAGAAGCGATCGAATCTTACGCCGGAAGCCGCCAGACGATCCATTACCGGTGTGTCAATTTCAGGATTACCGTGCGAGTGGATGTCGCCCCAGCCCTGGTCATCAGTCATGATTAAGACTATATTCGGTTTCTTTCCGACTGATGGTTTTGGCTTTCGCTGCGCAGAGCCTGAACAGTTCGGCAGGGCCATTGCCGCTGCTCCCAAACCGATAACTTTCATAAAATCACGACGATTTTGCATATAGTTTACCATACTGTTTTTAACTTTTCTTCAAGATCACAACTATTGGTGGGTAACATGCCTACATCCGCCAAAAGCAGGTTTAGGCATGTCGGCATCGAACATGCTTAAGCTCTGCTTATGCAAAGCATAATCATCGCGTGAACATGCCACCCATATTACAACTATGATTATAAATGTTTTAAGTTACCGTTTTACATATACATAATAAGCACCGCGAGAGTTCCCCGTATCGTCGGTGAACCAGGTCTGGAGCCGGGTTTTTCCCGCCTTTAGCCGTACATCAAAAGTTACAACCGCGTCCGTAAGACTGATCGGCTTAACAATGTCCACATCGGCGATTTTAAGCCGGGCCTGAGTTGCGCTTATTGCACTACCGCCGGGTATGGCTGCATTAATGGGCTCGTCCACTTCCAGCGGCCAACGACGCAGGCCGAATTCATAGCGGCCGGGGCGTATCACCTCCACCGCCCAAAAACCGTTGGCCTGCTTACCATCGCGGATATGACCCTGATTCCAAGGAGGCAATTTTTCTCCGTGCCAATCATGACAGGTCAATTTAACGGGGTTTTCCTTGCCGGAACCGATAATGATTTCACATTGCTCGTCGAATCGCTGTGATACGTCCGCCCACCAATCCTCATAAGCCCGTCGCAGTTTTTCAACAACTTCGGGATATTTATCCGCGACATTGTTTTTCTGCCCAGGGTCCGGTTTTATATCGTGAAGCTCTTCACCATTAACCAGACGCCAGCGGTCTGTCATGACAGCACTCTTACGCCACTTCTGAGGGTGTTCAATACGCTGCGAGTCAGTAACCAATACTCTATCAGGCTAACTGGTTTTTTGCTGCCTCAATAATGGAGCCAGACTCATCCCGTCAAACTTCACTCCCCGCGGCTTTTCAAGGCCGCACATCTCAATCAATGTCGGCAGTAAATCAAGATGGGCCGTCAGCCGATCTATGTCAGTACCCGGATATAATTCGCCGCCCGGCCAACGAATAAAACACGGCACACGATGGCCGCCGTCGTATTCGCTGCCTTTTGTGCCACGCATACCGGCATTATAACCCCTGCCCGCCCGGAACCCGGCCGCGGTACCGTTGTCCGTCATAAAAATAAGTATCGTATTTTCTTCCAGCCCCAGCAGCTTCAACTTCTCAAGCAGCCCGGCCATATTCTCATCGATATTGGTAATCATGCCGTAAAATTCGGGGTTCGGCACATTTTTGCCGCGATACATACTGCTGTATTTTTCAGCGACATTAAAAGGGGAATGCGGCGCATTGGTGGTTAGATAAACAAAAAACGGCCTGTCCTTATTAAGTTCGACAAATCGCAGTGCCTCATCAAACCATACGTCGGTACAATAGCCCGCAAAATTTTCGGCCCGGCCGTTATGCCGATAGGTGTCGTCAAAGTAGTCGTTGTCCCAATAGTCGGGCGTCTGACCGATACCACCACCGCCATGAACCAATGCTTCCTGAAAGCCGCGGTCCTGGGGTCGAAATGGGTAATTATCACCCAAATGCCACTTGCCGAATATGCCTGTGCGATAACCGCCTGCCGAAAAAACATCGGCCATTGTAACTTCGTCTTTGCGCAGCAGAGACCGGCCCATAACGGTATGCCAGACACCGGTGCGATTACAATATCGCCCGGTCATCAACGCCGCACGGGTCGGGGCGCACGTCGAGCCAACGTGAAAGTTCGTCAGCCGTACGCTTTGTTCGTGCAGCCGATCAAGGGTAGGCGTTCGAATAACCGTATTGCCAAGACAGCCGACGTCCCCATAACCCTGATCGTCGGTAATAACTAAAATGACATTGGGTCGTTTTTGAGATTTCCTTCGGGAAACAACACGTTCCGGACCGTTGACGCATCCGGGCAATATAAACGGCGCAGCGGCCAAACCAATCGTCTTGAGAAACCGGCGTCTGGAGGTATCTGATAAATTCATTGGTTACTTTATCCCCACTACTTTTTTAATAATTGATTGTGTCCAACGTACTGCCCGCCAGTCATCGGCTTTTGCCAGGTCGGGATCGGTTGTTTTTTTATTACGTCTGAGAACCGATTCGACACCCCAAAAACCGGTATAGCCGCTTTCAACGGAAATCTTCACCAGCTTGGCCAGGTCGTACTGGGGGTGAGTCCCGTCCAACTGCCAATTGGCCTTGACGGAAACGCCTTTGGCATAAGGCATTGCCAATCGCACGGCCTCATATACATCTGCTTCGGGTGTTTGTTTATAGTTTCCGTAATCCGGTAATATGCCGAAGTGCGGACTGTTCACTTTTTTCATCAGGTTCGGCAGCCAGTGAGGATACGAAGACAGACCGCCGTGATTCTCGATTAAAACATTGATTTTTGATTCTTTAGCATATTCGATCAATGCGCCGAACGAGTCCGCGGCCCGATTGAGGGCGTCCGGGTCTTCCTGTGGTGTTTTGCCTCCTCCTCTGGTGTTGCAGCGTATGGCATGGCAGCCCAGATAGGCGGCGACATCAACCCATTTACGGTGATTG
>DAOWIP010000350.1 GCA_030640865.1 Sedimentisphaerales bacterium
ACGGGACTAAAATACACAAGGGAACAGGTTCCCAGCGATAAATCGCTGGGCTATTATCTTGTGTCCCTACGGGACTAAAAAAAGCCGCGTGGGTCAAACCGCAAACCCGGCATATATAATTCAACTGACCTTTAGAGTAAATGGCGGGCACGGCCCGCCCTACTTTCGCCCGGGCTACGCTTACTGAATAAATAAAAAAGGAACGTTGTTATTTGTGAAAAAGAGGGAAGAGAGGAGAAATGAGGAACCAATGACGAATAATAGAAAGTTGCCATCTCTGTGAACGGTTATAAAAAAATGGTGCGATACATCGCAACATTAACTACTTAACTGATTTAATATTTTTGACGCAGATTTCACTGATAGTGGGTATCCCCTTAAAACCAGTAGTGCGACATAACATGCTTTATCACATTTATACGAGATGGCCAGAAAGGGCACTTATCTCTCGTAAGATTTGCACCCTCAACGTATTATGTCAATTGAGACTGGAGATATGGAGATACCCCCCTATCTTTAATTTCCCCCGGCAAAAAAAATGAAAAAACTAATTGACACACCGAATATTTATTCCTATCCTGAATATGTATTATTGAAACAGAATAAATATTCTGCTGTTTAGCCTGATTTGGAGACAAATTATGGATAAGACTAAATTATCTCGCAAAGAGAGAGAAAAAATCAGGCATAAAGAGGAAATACTGGAAGCAGCACTAAGCCTTTTTTCCAGTAAAGGCTTTCATAATGTTTCTATGCAGGATATTGCCAGTGAGTCAGAGTTTGGTGTCGGTACGCTATACAATTTTTTTGAAAGCAAAGAACAGCTTTTCGTTGAGCTAATGAAAGCTGGTATTGAAAAAATTGGTCAGTTACTTATTCCGATTTTAGACTCAAACCAGGAAGAGGAAAAGAAGTTGTCAGAATTCATTCGTGCGCATGTTGACATAATTGAAAGCAACATAGAGTTTATTAAGCTATATGTTTCCCAGTACGGAATGAGTACATCAGCAAATCCAATGCTCAAAGATATATCAGTTTTAAAGACGACTATAGCTGCAAAACTTGAAAGTATCATAAAGGCTGGTATGCAAAAAGAGATATTTCGACGTGTTCACCCCGAAATTGTGGCATTATCTCTTCGGGCTACATTGGAAGCATTTGATCTTGAATCCTCTGAGCATTTCGAGAAAGCAAAAGTAAAAGACGGAGTCTTGAAAATAGAAAGATTTTTCCTGAATGCCTTGTTGAGAAAAGAAGCAGATAGTGATCTGAAACAATCTAATTTGACCCGATTTGGAGAATAAAAAATGCAATGTAAAGTAAATTCTCATTATTCTCGATTAACAGCCCTTGAAGTAACATACGGCAGGAAGTATATGCAAGCCAAGACTGACGCCCACAGCCTCTGTCCTGTAGCTTTGCTGCTGGGCATTTCCATGTTGTTGACTGTAGCTGGTTGCAAGCAGAAAAGTGGGCCGCCGCAAAGCGGCGTCCCCGAAGTGGCAGTGTTTACCGTACATCCAGAGCGGGTAGTCATCACGACCGAATTGGCCGGCCGGCCGGCCGCCTTTCTTGTCGCTGAAATCAAACCCCAAGTCAATGGCCTCATACAGAAACGCCTGTTCACGGAAGGTTCCGATGTTAAAGCCGGTCAGGTGCTATATCAAATTGATCCCGCTCCGTTCAAAGCAGTGATGAACAATGCCGTGGCAAACCTCGAGGCTGCGCGGAAAGCCGCCGACCGGGCACGGGCCGCGATGAATGCAGGCATCGCAGGTGTTGCCCGGCAGCAGGCCACGGTAGCCTTCGCACGCACAAACCGACAGCGGTTTGAGGATTTGTTTAAGGACAAAGCTGTCTCCGCCAGCGCCAGGGACCAGGCCGTAACAGAAGCCGATGTGGCTGAGGCGTCCCTGCGGGCCGCTGAGGCCCAGGTGGAAAGCGACCGCAAGGCGATAGCGGTTGCGGAAGCGGCCATTCAGCAGGCGGAAGCGTTGTTGGAAACTGCTCGCATCAATTTGGGCTATACCAGGATCACCGCTCCGATCTCCGGGCGCATCGGCAAATCCAACGTAACGGACGGTGCTCTGGTGATGGCGTATCAGCCGATGGCCCTATCGACCATTCAGCAACTGAACCCCATTTACGTGGACGTGCCTCAATCAACCGTCGAACTGCTACGTCTGCAACGCCGCCTGGAGGATGGCCGTCTTAATCACGATGGAACGAACCAGAACAAGGTGAAGCTCATTCTGGGAGACGGCACACCATATCTTTCGGAAGGGACGCTTCAATTCCAGGATGTTACGGTGGACCCGACGACCGGGTCAGTTATCCTGCGGATTGTCTTTCCAAATCCGCAAGGCGTTCTCCTGCCTGGCATGTTCGTCCGGGCTGTTATTAAAGAAGGCGTCAATGAGCAGGCCATCCTTGTCCCGCAGCAGGGAATCTCCCGCAACACGAAAGGGGATCCCGTCGCGCTGATTGTGGATACTGAAGACAAGGTCCAACAGCGGATGCTCACGCTTGATCGAGCCATAGGCGACAAATGGCTCGTTTCGTCAGGTCTTAATCCCGGCGATAGGGTGATCGTCGAAGGTGTCCAAAAAGCCAGGCCCGGTGCTTCTGTAAAGGTTGTCCCGTTCAATGCCGACCACAAAGATGGTCCAGCGGCAGAGAAGACAGTTCAGCCATCTGCAAATACGAATTAAAAGGAAAAATCTTATGTTTTCGAAATTCTTTCTTGATCGGCCGGTTCTCTCCTGGGTCATCGCTATTATGATTATGGCAGCGGGTGTGCTGGCAATCTATTTTCTGCCCATCGCCCAGTATCCGCCCATCGCTCCGCCATCCATTGCCATCGACTCCTTTTATCCCGGGGCCTCGGCGCAGACAGTGGAAAACAGCGTTACCCAGATCATCGAACAGAAAATGACCGGCTTCGACAAGATGATCTATATGTCCGGCACGAGCGATTCGTCCGGCGCATCCCGCATCGAATTGACCTTCGCCCCGGGGACAGATCCGGACCTGGCTTGGGCCAAGGTGCAGAACAAGCTCCAACTCGCCATGGCCAGTCTGCCGGAAGTGGTTCAGCGTACAGGGGTCAAAGTCAGCAAATCCACGCGGAACTATTTGCTTCTTGCAGGGCTTGTCTCCGAAGACGGCAGTATGAGCGGCAACGACCTGCGC
>DAOWIP010000200.1 GCA_030640865.1 Sedimentisphaerales bacterium
CAGATCAAAAGAACCCTCGGCCAGCTCCAATTCGCACATGTCTTTCAAATAAAGTTGTACTTTATCTGAAACACCCTCAGTTTTAGCACGTTGTTGCAACTCGTCCAAAAACGGTTGATGATTATCCACAGCCAAGATTGTTCCGTCAATATGTCTAGCTAGTTGGATCGTCTGTGCGCCGTTACCGCAACCAATATCCAAAACTCTGAGATTGCCAGCCATACACTGTGGCCTCGCTGAAAGCAGCATGTTCAACGCTCGTTTAGTTGAGCAGTCGTCTCCAGGACCAAGGCGTGGCAAAGAGGAATCGAAAAGCTCGTAAAGGAACTCCATTTGTTCGTTATCGTTCATTGTTCTTATGTTCTTAATATTTTATTTTTGTGGTATAGTTGGTATTGAGCCGTCGGCGAGGCGGTGCAGTAGTTCGCCGGCGTGATGGACGACCAAAATACCCTTGTCCTCCCGATTTTTATAATCAGCGACATCGATTTCGTCCGGGTTCATATAACCAAGGTTGATTTTGTCGCAACGATCTTTCGGGATACCGGTGGCAAGGACAACATTAACGCGGGGTTTCTCGACGCCGTCGATGAAGGTGCCGATGCCCTTAACGTGTGTGGAGTGTGCTATCACACCGCGTGGGGTGTCTTTAAACCGGTCCATCCGATTGAGGAAATAATCGCGGGTATGATAACCGATCCGGTCAAGGTGTTTTCCGTGAGTGTAGGAGACCTCGGTAATGTGCGGGGCGTAAATTATCAATGTGCCGCCGTCGGCGACGACCGGTTCGAGCTTGTACATCACCTTACCGGCAGTCCATATATCGTCGTACATCTCCGGCGCCAAGCCGAGGATCGTATGATATGGTTTGTCCTTGTAAACGATATGTACCTTCTCGGAAAGCCGTGCGGCCCTTTCCCATGTCTCTTCCACATCGCCGATATAGACACCTTTGAGTCTGTCTTCCACGGCCACAATGGCGAAAAGTTTACGCGGCAGGGTAATAAATGACGCGGCCCTCTCGACGACCTTTCGGGTAGGGGTCCATTCGTTGCCGTTAATCAGAGGATTGGTTACCACCGCTCCGAGCCAGTGAAAGAAGTTGATTATCTGCTCGCCCGCAATGCCGGGGAAGATGTACTTGTGGCCGCCGGAAAAGCCGACTACCTCGTGCGGAAAGACAGGGCCGAGAATGAAAAACTCATCATAGTCATAGATGAGCTTGTTGATCGCTACTTCGACCTCTTCATGAAACAAGCCGTTACTGATTTCACCAATTTCGTCGGCAGTTATCCTGCCGATGGTAGTAAAGGTTTCGGGCTTTTCCCATTCGTGGTTGAAGAACTTCACTTTTTTATAGCGGCTGTTTCGCTGTTCGGATGTAATTGCCAATCGCCTGCAAATCTGATCTTCCGGCATCGGTTGATGTGTACCGAGAGCGACCAGAATGTCGATGGCGGCGGCCTTTTCGCCGACACAATCGAAAATCATCTGAAAGACTTCGCCAATCGGTCCGGAGCGGGTATTGTCGGGAATGATTAACAGCAGGCGTTTGCCTGTATAATCGTTCCGGCAGAAAAACTCCCGCACCGCCTCGGCCGCATGAGCCAACTTAACAGCACCGTCCTTGTTTTCTCTAAATATAAGCATTATTTTTGGGCTTTCATCTATTTGGTTCACCTCGGCGATATAAAACAGGACGATCCAGCGGAGCCGTTCTGACGGGTTTTCCCTCAGCGGGTCGGTCGATGATCATATACCATTGGTAAGGGTCCACACCTATTCCGCCATAGTCATCTTCCGACCCCACTCCCGCCAAACGCGGTGAGTCCACGGCATTGGCGATTAAGAAGTTCGCGGTACGCTCGAATACAAACAACGCGGTCTTTTCGTAGGCGGCGGCATTACCGCCGTAACCGAAAATTCTAATATTATCAGAATCGCGTACCTGGAGAATCGGCATATTACCTTCTCCCTTGAGTCCGTACAGGGACACATTATGTGCCCGGTGCATCTCAATATTAACCTTACTGTGGGCGTTTTCTGCGTTGCACTGATAGATATACAGGGGTTCGGTGGTATTTTCAATAAGTAAATGCCTGTACGCCGGAGTTATAAAACGATCGTGGCTTTCCTGATGGAAGTTATACCATCGACCGCCGCCGGCGCCTCTGACTACGACTAATGGAACTTGTGCCTTGTGCGGTTGCAGACCCTGGGGATGACGAGAATGGCCGTATAAATTACGCCGGATAAAATTAACGCAACGACAGATGGATTTACGACCGGCCCGCCATTCCATAGCGTAGGCGCCGCCCATTTCACGCGCAACATATATTCCGCAAAAGGCAAATACCGTATCAGCATGGCGATCATCGACGGTTTGTACTACCGGCTGTGGGTTATCGGCATCGGCAAAATCTCCTTCAGCGTTACGGACGAGCAGGAGTGAGAGGTGTTGGGCCACACCAACCAACCGAGTCTTTGAATGAAGAGTTATGGTTTTGGTTACTCGGTAATAGCCTTTGGGGACAAATACAATCTCGTTTTCGTCTATGGCCCGCTGGATAGCCTTGGTATCGTCGGCTTGACCGTCGCCTTTGGCGTTATAAGGGCTTGCTTTTACGTTGACGGCTTTTTTTGACTGACGGCAGGGGAAGCTATCATCCCAAAGGTGGCGGGTCTGCAAGTTCGCCGGTGGTGCTTCATTAACGGTAATACTTACTATATCCTGACTCTGTTTGCCGCCCTTGATATATATCGGTGCGCGATATGGCAGATTTTTCCATTTCTCTGGATGGGCCGCGTGTGCAAGTTCACGGACATGCGCCCAACCCCGGGCATTACTTTTAAGCTGATACCCGTCTGGATTGGATATAATATGGTCGGCGTTTTTGATATAAACGTTATTCAGGTAAAGGGCACGATCGGACGATAACGCGACTCTGTTTTTTGCTTCGCCCTTGAAGATGATTTCACTATCGACAAGGCAAACCTGGCCGTTGTGAGGTTCCCATCTTGGCGCCGTTGCGAGGATGCTCGGTCCTGATGTTTTTGAGACAATCCTAACTCCAACAGCCGACAGAGACTGCCGACCACCATATAAAATGGCGTTCTTGCGCTGGTTGATAAGCGTAATGCCGCAAATGGTTGGCGCAGGTTGTGTCTGGCGAAGGTCCAGGCCGATTTTTCCGCCGATTATTGTAATTCCGGCGTGTCCGCCGCCGGAACCGGCGCCGCCTTCAAGGCCCGTCAATCCGTGCGTTGCGTCGATGGTGCAATCCTGAACGCCGGAGCCCTGGGCGCAGCGATGGCGAATGGCTACGGCGCCCGGATTGTCCCGACCAATGGTTATATCAATATTCCGAAGCATTTGGTCGAAGGATATATTTGGTTGTGGTTTATGAGGCTCGCCTGTGTGCACCGATCTGGCCCAGAAATGAATCACATATTTGGGATTGTCCGGATCGCCGAAACCGGGCGAGTTTGGGGCAAGTACAATTTTGGGCCGCTTACCAGTCATTGAGCCGACTAACACGCAGGGATGTCGCCGACCGGTGCTGATGATCCCATGCGAACGCAGGTAAAAATCCTGAATACATGAAAGTGTGTCGGATACTTTATAGGTACCGTTGGGCAAAAAGCAGATCATCTGATGGTTACGGGCGTAAATGATTGCTCGTTGCAGGGGGCCGGTCGAGTCCTTTTTCCCGGTCGGGTCGGCGTAAAACGGCGTCTCGGTAACATCGACCAGGCCCAATTGGGCCAATACCTGATTGCCCGGCTCAGTTGGAACTTTCAGAGAAACCCCGTCGGGAAATGGATCGAGAACTGTGGGGTGGGTATAAGGCGCGTATTTCTCAGACATGCGTAATTTCAGCGGTGCTGTGCTTTTATTTATAGTCGAGGCGGCGGCACCGCATATCGTAAATAAAAACTGTATAGTCAGAAATATCGCTATGTATTTTATGCTTGTAGAAATTTTACTTTTAGACGCATTCCCACCGGTCAATCGCAGAAAACCGCATGGGCTGAAGCCCATCCTACGCCACTGAATATAATCATAATTCGACATTATTTTTTATATATGTTCGACCTTGATACCGGCAAGTTGGCAATAAGCCTTGAAAGCGAACTCATGGTTGCCGTAAATGAAGAGCTGATGGAAGCCCTTGGTGTCGAGTGTGTTGGGGACGCCGTCCAATTCGATTTCAACTGAGGTTCGGCAGCCGCCGGATGGTGGGGTGTCGAGGTTGCGTAAGACACGTCCGGTGCCGAGGATTATTTTTTCCGGCCCGTCGAATTCCATCACAGTTACCTCCTGGCCTATGCGCCAGAGTACCTGTAGTGCGACACCAATATTGGACTCGGAATGGCTGCGGAGGATAAAAGGCTCATGGTGAGGATTGTCGAAGCCGTCGAGTTTGGTAGCACAGGCGCAGTGGGCGCCGATCAGAGTGTTGTTGACGGTATTGATTACCGGGTCCTGCATGAAACCGGGCCGATTGAGCAGCAGGTGTGTTAGTCGCGATGAGATGGCGGCTCTCCAGTCGGCTTCGCAGGCGCCAACTATGCCCTCGTTTCTCAAATGGGAAAAAGCGAGACAGGGCGGTTGTATCAGGTGTTTTTCAATCGGCCCCAGACAATTCATGGAAAAGCCCTGGCATTTTTCAGCAGCCATGAGGCGTCGGCAGACAATATAGTTCTTTGCCGCGGTGAGGATGTCTTCTTTGTTCGGTTCGACGATTTTTTTGGCGTTTTTGGTGTAGAACTCGGCGATGGCCCGGATTTCATCGGACATCTCCACCTTCTTGAACTCCTCGGGAAAACGATCTTCGGAGATATAATGGAGCGTCGTTCCGATGACGTCGAGCTTCTTATCTTTGGTTTTATCGCCTTTGACAATGCACAGGCGGGTATTCTTCATCTGGTGGATGGTATTGAGCATCCGCAGAGCGGTTGCCAGCCAGCCGATGTCCGGCGTCGAACCCACAAAAACACCGGGGATATTTCTGGTTGCCTGAAGGTGCCCGGTAAAGGAGCTTCCCACCGGACTGAACACTACCATTGGGATATTTTCCCGATTTTGCGGCTGGGCCATAGGATTGACAAGTCCCCAGCCTATATTCAGGTTCATATTGGTAATCAGGATGCCATCGGGTTTTTTCCTCCGGACGCTTTCCAAAAAAGTGTTGCGGGTTCTTTCATCGTAAATCGGCTTATTGTCGATCATCAGATCGACACCCAGCTTGCCGGCGGCATCTTTAATCACCTTGGTATATTTCTTCTGCATACCCTTCTGATCGTAGCCTGCTCCGGGCCAGCCCAGCCACGTCCGATCGACATTTGGACGTACAAATCCTACCTGTATCCGAGCCTTCCTGATTGGGCCGGGTTCGATGCCCTGAGCGCTCAACAGCGACGAAGTGAAATCGAACAGGCCCATTTCCATGGCCGCTACTGTCAGGGCGCCCGTCGTCGATGCCAGAAACGACCGACGATTCAACATTAAAGGACAACCGGAAGTTTGAGAGGGTTTGTTGTTTGATGTTGTTGTTTTAGCATTTTTCATGATCGTGTTCCCTTCTGAAAAAAAGCATATAACATTACCCGTTCACTTGTTCACTCATACACTATTTCATTTCCACGGTGGCAATTCGGGCAGGCAGGCGTCAAACTCGGCGATTAGTTTCTTTTCGTAATCGCCGGCGTATTCGCCTTTGATGAATTTATCGAACGCCTCCTCGAACAGTCGCTGCCAGGAGGCTTGCTCATCGCCCGGATTGATCGGATAAAACAGGGCGTTATTGCCGCGGGCGGCCTTCATGTCACCGGGTGCGTCACCGATCATAAGGATACGGTCGGACGGGTATTTTCCATCGGCGGCAATTCTGATATGTTCGGTCTTGGTACCCATTTCCTGACCGGCGATAATCTCAACGTATTTATCGATGTCGTGTTCCTGCCATTCGCGGGTAAGCGCTTCGCAGGGAGTCTGCGAGACGACGATAAGATCGGCTTGAGGTGCCATTTTCTCCAGGCTCTCACGCACATAAGGGAAGGGGGGCATGCCTTTGACGATCTCAGCGATGACGGCATTGACCTTTTCGCTCCATTCCAGGACGTGTTCGAGTTCCTTTTTGGCTTCGGGGTTGTGGTCGGGGTCGGTGGCGGCATCGATGGCCTGTTGAAGACCGGCGTTACTCAGTAAGCTATCGGGGTCATCGACCCATGCGAAGTAATGGGGAAAGTCGGGGACTTTAAAACCCCTTGCTTTGACCATCGGATGGGTGGGCAGCAGTTCCTTAATAATCCGCTTGCTCGTTTTGTGCCGATTGGCGCCGCGTGTTTTGGAAAACAGGTCGGCGAAGTCCTTGCACTCACGGGCCGCCTGGGCCACCGGCTGCAAACCGAAATACCCAATCAGCCAGGGGCAGAAACATTCCCGCTGTTTGATCCCCATCGTGTCAAACGCGCAGCCGTCGGAATCGATACCGACGAAAAACTTATGTTTAGGTTGAAATTCCTTTAATGCCTTTGCCGGATCGTCTGTCATTGCTCACTCCTGCAATCATCTGTACCGCAGGCGTCTCGCCTGCAATTATTAGTACCGCAGGCGTCTCGCCTGCAATTATTAGTACCGCCGGCATCTCGCCAGCAAAAGTTAAAGAAGCAGCCGGGACGGCTGCGTTACATTATACCCCACTGAAGGCTGAGAAGCCGCCATCGACCGGAACAATAATGCCGGTAACGAATTTGGCAGCGTCGCTGATAAGCCACTGCAATGTACCCACAAGGTCGGTGGGTTCGCCGAAGCGGTTCATTGGCGTATGCTCGAGGATGGTTTTGCCGCGGGGCGTCAGTTCGCCTGTTTTTTCGTCGGTCAGCAGGAACCGGTTCTGGTCGGTCAGGAAGAATCCGGGCGCTATCGCGTTGACCCTGATTTTCGGCGAATGCCTCTGGGCCATATAGGTCGAGAGCCATTGGGTAAAATTAGAGATAGCGGACTTGGCAGCGGAATAGGCGGCGATATTAGTCAGGGGCCGAAAGGCGTTCATCGATGAAATATTGATTATGGTTCCTTCGTTCTGCTCGGCCATCTGTTTGCCGAACACCTGGCAGGGCAGCATTGTCCCAACACAGTTAAGATCGAATACCGCTTTAATAGCCTCATCGGGCAGGTCGAAAAAGGTTGTCGGGGGCGAGCATGTTGCCTCTTTTTTATTTCCGCCGGCGCCGTTGATCAGGACATCGACACAGCCCATTTTTTCGACGGCAAGGGCAAGGGCGTTTTCCATCGCCTTGCGGTCCATTACGTTGACACTAACCGGAAACGCGAAGCCTCCCTCGGCCTCAATTTTTTTACAGACCTGTTCAGCCGCCTGAGTGTTATAGTCGGCCACGCAGACTTTTGCTCCGCGTTGGGCAAGTTGTCCGGCCATCTCACCGCACAAAACGCCGCCACCGCCGGTTATCACAACAGCTTTATCTTTTATATCGAACATGTCTTTCATTTAACGTATTCTCCTGTAATTGATAGTGCTAACGGTTACCATTATTCTTATTCTCCGTGGCGATTTTTTATGTCATTTTCAAGTTGGCGTAATTCTTCTTCATCCCCAAAG
>DAOWIP010000431.1 GCA_030640865.1 Sedimentisphaerales bacterium
AAAACAAAATCGGCGGCTTGAGATTGCCACGACCTGCTTCACAAGCCTCGCAATGACTAAAAAACAATGGTTGTCATTGCGAGCAAAGCGAAGCAATCTCGTTTTGGGTATTTCGGCAACACGCCCTTACGCCCCCGGCTATGCGCTCTTTCGGCCCTTCGGGCCTAATAGTCCGTGAACGGTTACGAAAAAAGAAAACCGCTTTGTCAGAGTCTCTAAATAAAGGCGGATTCAACTCCCAAAGGCTATCCCATGGAGTCCTTCGTATAATTCGGGATAGTATGCGGTAGTTGTCTGTCCGGCCGCTGATTGACAGCAGAAAAACACGTGGGGTAAGACCCCACCCTACAAAACTGAACCTGTAAAAGTGGAAAAAATATCACCCCTTGTTCTGGACTGTACTATTAGCTTTAAGGCACCTTTTTATGAACCCGTTAAGTGTAAGGTGACGAACCGGATCATTATTGAAAAGTGGGATTCATATGCCGAGCATTGAACTAATAGATAATAATAAACGAAACAAAATTCAAAAACAAGATTTTGGTATTCACCATTGGTATCAGTTTATACTTGGATATCCACCACACCTGGTAAGGTATTATATCGAAAAATTCGATATTAATACAAGAGACATTATTTTTGATCCTTTCTGTGGAACGGGTACAACACCAGTAGAGGCGATTGCAAATGGAATCTCCTGCTACGGTTTAGAAGCCAATCCAATAGCATATTTTGCCGATCTAAAGTACCGGCCAATAGCTGTAAAACCTATAGGAGAAAATATGGTTTGCATAATTGAATTCGATGACAAAGATGATTATGAGAAAATCTGGATTAAAAATATCAAGCTGTATAAGTTAGTTAGAGAAAAACAGGCCTAATGGTTTTATGAAAAAAAGGTGGATTATAAATTGAGCAGTGAAGATTTATTAAGCAGCGTAAGTGATGTTTCAGAAGAAACAGAGTTTTATACACCGATGCCTGACGGCTATATCCGAGGGCGTTGCAAGTACGTTGTGATCGTGGGGACAGTGATGAGCGGGCTGGGCAAGGGGATTTTCTCGTCAAGTCTGGCAAAACTACTGCAGGATAAAGGACTCAAAATATCGCCAATCAAACTCGAAGGGTACCTGAATGTCGATTCAGGAACACTGAATCCGTTCCGGCACGGCGAAGTGTTTGTTCTGGACGACGGGATGGAATGCGATATGGACCTCGGTACCTACGAACGAATGCTGGATCAGAACCTGACTCAGGCCAACTTCACCACGAGCGGACAAATATTTACAAAAGTGCTGGAAAAAGAACGGCACGGCGATTATCTCGGCCGAGATGTGCAGATGATCCCACACGTAACAGGCGAAGTGAAACTGCGACTGCGAGAACTGGCGGTAAAAAGCGGTGCGGATGTGGTGTTCGTTGAAATCGGCGGGACAGTAGGAGATGTTGAGAACGCATACTATATCGAAGCACTGCGGGAACTGGCATACGAAGAAGGGCCGAACTCAGTGTGCTTCGTGGCATTAACCCAGATACTGGAGCCGAAAACACTGGGAGAACAAAAATCAAAGGCGGCACAACTCGGCATCAAACGACTGATGGAAATGGGAGTACAACCGCATATCATCGCATGCCGGGCAGCTAACCCGGTAACAAACAAAGTAAGACAGAAAATAGCACAATATACCAATGTATCACTGGAACGCGTTTTCAGTATGCACGACTGCGAAAGTATATATGTAATACCAAGTATGCTGCGAGAGCTTGGCTATGATTTCGAGGTAATCCGTCTATTGAAACTGGAGCAGCGAGTCGATCTGCAACGGGAAAGAAAAGAATGGCTGAAATGGTGTGATTTTACCGACCGTCTGGAACCTCTCGAAAAAAATATCACAATCGGGATAACCGGCAAATACACCTCACTGCGGGACAGTTACGCCAGTATTATTCACGCACTGGAGCACAGCGGGGTGCATCTCGGAGTGAACGTTAAAATCCACTGGATCGATACGACAGACATTACAGATGAGAATGCGGCGGAAATACTGAAAGAGGTGGATGGGATTATAGTGCCGGGTGGTTTCGGGGTGCGAGGGGCGGAAGGTAAGATTGCCTGTATTAAATATGCGCGTGAAAACAGGGTGCCGTACCTGGGGATTTGTTTTGGTTTTCAGATGGCGGTAATTGAATTCGCGCGTAATGTCTGCGGGATCAGGGACGCGAACAGCTCGGAGATCGCGCCAGGCTGTGAACATGCGGTAATCAGTATTCTTCCGGAACAAAAGGGGATCGAGGGCCTGGGAGGCAGTATGCGACTTGGAGGTAAGGATATTGAGATCAAGCCGGATACGATTGCATGGCGGCTTTTTGGAAAAAAGAGTACTATACGAATGCGGTTTCGTCATCGGCTTGAAGTCGATCCGCAATACATTGATACGCTGACCGAGCATGGGTTGGTGTTCTCCGGAAAGGCGCCGAAAGAACCGATTATGCAGGTGTTGGAACTTCCCGATCATCCGTATTTCATCGGGACACAGGCGCATCCGTGTATGACGAGCAGGCCGTTGCGGCCGCAGGAGATGTTTGTTAGACTGGTGGAGGCTGCAAGAGAAGAAAGTAAAAAGTAAGGAGTAGAGAGTGGAAGAGTACGTATTTCCAGAAAAGGAAGTAACTGTCGGATAAAAACCAAAAATCTATTATCCGTAACTGGAGGCTATAAATCCAATGGAGGCGAGGGGAGTCCAACCCCTATTCCCGCGATGCGACCGCGGTGTGCTCCCATTACACCACGCCCCCATTCCTGACAGAGCGGTCATTATAGCAGGTAAAGGACGAAGTGCAATTGGTTTTTTTGACGCAATCGCCAAAAGTCCGAAAAATGGCGTAAAAACAGCCCCCACGCTCCAAAATCGAGCGACCAAAGAGTTTTTGCTGCTTGCGTCTTTTTTCGGAAGCAGGCAGGCCATTTCTGCGGTTTTTCGTTGACAGGAACCGATTTGTTCTGCTATAAGGTCGTTACTGATAAAGAAATATCATAACTACGACAATAAAGGTTATTTTTTATAAACACCCTACCATCCGGAAAAAACGGGTGGCGATATGGGCAGAAAGGAATTCCATTATGATAACGAGTATGCTTGGATTAGCTTGGTATAATTATATGATGTATATAGGTTTTGCCGGCGTGATAGTTTTTTACGTGATGTATCGTCGCAGCCAGCAATAAGCCAACCGGCCCTATGGGGCATTACAGTTCGATGGAATGCTCGAATCTCTCTAATGGGCAGCCGGAGCACCGTGGTTTCGGACGGCAATAATTCTTGCCCAGCCGGACTATCAGCGCGTGAAGTTCGTTATACAGGACCACGTCGTCAGGTAGATTCATCTGACAATATTCTTTGGTTTGTTCGTAGTCGCTTTCCGGGTCGATACAACTGTGCCGGAGTAATATTCGATAAGTGTAGGTATCGACAACAAAGGTCGGTCTTTCAAGGGCATATAGAATAATCGAGTCGGCCGTTTCGGGTCCGACGCCGTTGATTGACAGCAGTTCTTCTCTAAGCCTATCAGTCGCGAGTCCGGCCAATTCGTCAACAGACCCATCATAATCACGGCAGAACCAGCGGACAAGATTTTTCAGACGGCGGGACTTGATGTTGGAATAGCCGGCCGGGCGAATCAATGGGGCCAGTTCCTGTTGTGAAAGACGGTCGATTTTTTCCGGACAAAGCATATCGGCGTCCTTAAGATTTTTTATAGCCTTTTCCACATTGGCCCAGTTCGTATTCTGGGTAAGAACCGCGCCGACCATAACCTCAAACGGCCCGTCTCCGGGCCACCAGTCCTGCGGACCGAACCGCTCCAGCAGAACCTTATAAAAAGACATCAGTTTATTGTCATAATCAGTCCGCATAGTCGAATGGTTCCTTTTCGAACCGCTGCCTCAGTTCGTTCTGCATAGTTCGTAATT
>DAOWIP010000507.1 GCA_030640865.1 Sedimentisphaerales bacterium
TATATATTAAGCTCCGAACCCGAAGCCGTCTGGATGCGCCAAAAAGCCGAGTTTTATATCTATCCGCTCGTCAACCCCGACGGACGTTATACCGGCACGGGACGCGGTAACCCGGAAATGCTCGACGAAGGGTTTGGTACCGACCACAATCGTGTCTGGAACAGGCAAGGCGAGGGACTCTCGACCATCGACGCCTTTACAACCGCGATGCAGAACGATACCGGCCAACAAGTCGATTATTACTTCGACTACCACTGCTGCGGCGGCTATTTCTTTACGGTGCCCGAATTGATGGATTGCCCCTATTGCCAGGCCATGCTTGAGCTTGATGTTGGGATTTATCCAGTTGCATCGAATGGGCATCCCGGTATGGGCCGTATCTGGGGTATGACAGAGGAAGGATTAAATTCCAAATACGCCTTTACTCCCGAACTCGACGGCAGCACAGTAATTCACTGCCTGAATGTGGGCCATAATTACGCTATCGCGATTCATAATACCCTTACCAACATAGTTGATATGGAAGATTTGGCGGAACTGGCTACAAACTGGCTTGAAAACAACCTCCTTGAGTTACAGATTGATCCACCTGTGGGTTGGTGGAAGTTTGACGAGACCTCCGGCAGCACTGCCGCGGACAGCGCCGGCAGCCATGACGGCACGCTGTATAATATGGCCGAGGACGACGGGATCGATGACGACTGGGTCGATGGGAAATTCGGCAATGCGCTGAGCTTTGATGGAATCGATGATTATGTCGTAATTTCCGATTTCGATTACACCAATGGCTCCGGAGATTTTAGTATGTGTGTCTGGTTCAGAGTTGTTGACCTCTCCAGCGGCGGCGTCTATAAATATTTCTTCAGCCACGGTAATTTAGGCGCCATAGCCAGCTTGAATACCTACCTCGGCAGGTCCGATGCGCCCGACGGCCAGGAGCAAGTCAGAATGCGTATGGTGCTTAATGATGGTACCGACTACCTTGGAACTGTTGCGTCTGAGTCCCTGGCGGATGGTTTATGGCACATGTTTGCGCTTAGCTATTCATCGGTTGACGGACTTGAGTTGTATATCGACGGCAGCCCGGCCGGTTCCCACCCGGATATTAAAGGGGCGGCGTTCAACCCGGACAGCGATATTTATGTCGGCGGACGCTGTGATCTGGATGTCGATAGATTCTATGGTAATCTGGATGCGAACGACGGGCTACTCGACGATCTGCGTATCTACGACTATGCTATGAGTTTGGGTGAAATTATGGCGATCTATAGCAATTCTCAGTTTGTGTGTTCCGAAATACCGGACGGTGACTATAATGAGGATTGTAAAGTTGATTTGCTGGATTTTGCCATTCTGTCGTCAAGTTGGCTTGATTGTGTTAATGAATAGGATCAATGCAAAATATAAAATAAACAATGATAAATTGAAGAAGACAGAAGAGAAGAGGTAACCACGGATTGCACAGATTGCACAGAATAAGAAAAGACACAGAGAAGATAAAAAACAAAAGAACGCATATGTACTATATTGAAAAATGTCTATCTTCAATCGTCCCTATGGGACTAAAATACACAAGAGAACAGGTTACCCAGCGATAAATCGCTGGGCTATTATCAATTGTCCCTATGGGACTTGTGTTTTAACAGCCAAAAGGCACAGTTAGAAAAACCGGAGGATAAAAAGATGAAAAAAATGAGAACTGTAATTTCCCTGACTTTGTTGGTGATGGGATTGTCGGCGGGAATCGGCTACGGGCAGGACTACCTCGATTATACGCCCGCAAGGACCGAAGCGCATACGGAGTGGGCCAGCCAAAGCCCCTATGTTACCCCAACACCGAGTTGTGATAGTGGGCTGGCACTGGACCCGGGCAGCTCGCTGGCCGATTTCGTGGTAGGTGTTAGTGCCGGGCATGTGTCCGACCCTTATGTGCCCCAGCATAATCTTTATGCCTATAAAATTACCGACCCCTGCGCAACCGGCCCAAAAAAAATAGTGGTCTTTCAGACGGGCAATCACAATACCGAACAACCCGGCTCGTGGAGCTTCCAGGGGATGGAGGATTTCCTGCTAAGCGACGACCCACGGGCTGGCTGGCTGCGCCGTCATTGCGAATTTTATGTCTATCCGCTCGTTAATCCCGATGGACGCTATACCAATTCGGGACGCGGCAATCCGGAGATGACCGACGAAGGGTTCGGCACCGATCATAATCGAGTATGGGACACCCAAGGACAGGGCCTCTCGACAATCGACGCCCTGACCGTCGCCATGCAGAATGATACCGGTCAACAAGTTGATTATTACTTCGACTTTCATAGCCACCCCGGCAGCAGCGTATCCTATTTCTATACTTCACACGAATTGATGGATTGCCCCTATTCCCAAGCCGTAATCGACCTGGATGTGGGGGTCGCTCCCGTAGAATCGGCGGGAGATCCCGGTATGGGTCGTATATGGGGTATGACCGCCGAGGGATTAAATGCCCAATTCGCCTTTACTCCAGAGACCGGTCATAATCACCCCTACATCAGTGTCCAATACTGCATAGATTTGGGCCTTTATTATGGAATCGCCCTTTATAATACACTGATTAACGAGCAAAATATAAGCGTTTACACGGTCGATATGACCCAGGAGCATACGGAAATTATAGTTCAAAGTCCTTATGTTACGCCTACACCGAGTTGTGATAGCGGACTGGCACTGTCCCCGAGCGACGTACTCGCCGATTTCGTGGTCGGCATCAGTGCCGGGCATGTCTCAGACCCTTATGTACCACAGCACAATTTATATGCCTACAAGATCACCGACCCCTGCGCGACAGGGCCCAAGAAGATTGTGCTCATCCAGACAGGCAACCACAATACCGAAACGGCCGGTAGCTGGGCCTTTCAGGCGATGATTGATTATATCTTAAGCTCCGAACCCGAAGCCGCCTGGATGCGTCAGCATTGCGAATTTTATATCTATCCACTCGTCAATCCCGACGGACGCTATACCGGCACGGGACGTGGTAATCCAGAGATGACCGACGAAGGGTTCGGCACCGACCACAATCGAGTCTGGGACACACAGGGACAGGGCCTCTCGACCATCGACGTCTTTACCACCGCGATGCAGTTCGATACCGGTCAACAAGTCGATTATTACTTCGACTACCATTGCTGCGGCGGCTATTTCTATACGCTGCCTGAATTGATGGATTGCCCCTATTGCCAGGCCATGCTCGAACTTGATGTTGGGATTTATCCTAAAGCATCTGAGGGTCAGCCAGGCATGGGCCGTATCTGGGGTATGACCGAGGAGGGTCTAAATGCCATATATGCCTTTACTCCCGAACTCGACGGCAGCACAGTAATTCACTGCCTGAATGTTGGCTATTATTACGCTATCGCGTTACACAATACCCTGATGTGTAACATAGTTGATATGGAAGAATTGGAGGTTCTGTCCTCTCACTGGCTGGAAAATAACCTCACCGAGACGCAGGGGAGCCAACCACCCGTGGGCTGGTGGGAGCTTAACGAGAACTCCGGCTCCATAGCCGCCGACATCGCCGGCAGCCATAACGGCACACTCAATAATATGACTGATGACGACTGGGTCAGCGGAAAGATTGGAAACGCTTTGGATTTTGACGGGACCAATGATCATGTCATAATCAGCGACTTTAATTATACAAACGCCAGCAGTGATTTCAGTATGTGTATCTGGTTCAAGATCGATGACGTCGAGTGGGGCGGCGAGGCCAAGAAGTTCAAGTACTTCTTCAGCCATGGTGTGCTTGACACAAACAACAGCCTGAATGTATATATCGGCGGACCTGACGCGGAAAACAATCCGGAGAAAATCAGAACGTGTTTTAAACTTAGTGATAGTACCGCTCTCTGGGAAACCGCTACCTCCGATCCATTGGCAGACGGTCTATGGCACATGTACGCTGTTACCTACTCGTCGGACGCCGGA
>DAOWIP010000236.1 GCA_030640865.1 Sedimentisphaerales bacterium
AACGGCGAAATACCCCCACGGCTTTGGCAAGCAGGATATTCCAATCGTCCGGAGGCGTAGCGAGCAGAATAGGCCAGGAACGGGTTTCCTTCTCGGAAGTTATAGTATTTGCGGAAAGCACGGCAGTGGAAACCAAACCCATTAATACAAAAATAATGGTATAAGTAATATGAGTATAGTTCTCATCGAGGGAATCCTCTTTTATACAGGCACCATAAGTAATCAACAGGGCGATTATCGCAATTATCAGGCCGATGATGCTTTTTTTTCTACCACCCTGAATAAAGGGCGCCCGGAGTTCTTTCCAGATGATCGGCGAGCCTTTGACTTCTCTGATTGGAGATGTGGACTCCTGATGTTCGACATCAGGTTCGGTTCCGTCTGTCTGGGCTTTTCTGAACCGTTGTTTGCGTTTCGAGGTGGGATTAAGCTCACCAACGGCCTGGCGGAGCGCGACCTTGCGAACAATTTTGACGGCCAGACTCAACAAGAGGACCGAAGCACCTAACATGATCAGACAATGCGTCGGCCAGTAAAAAGAAAAAGGTATCCTCATCATACCGGGTGATATCATCATTACAGTATTGAACTGCAAGGCGGCAAATGGATTAGCATAAAACAGGATGGGGAAAAGTATGCGATCCGCAACAACATCATGCAGGAGCAGCCCCAGTATTGCCGGAATAAACGCGTAAATTACCCCAAGAGTTAATAAAGTTCGCAGAATGACTACGTAGGAACGACGGCCGTTGATGGAAAAGAAGAGGCTGAGTGAGCCGACAAAGATAACAGCGGAAAGATTAATACAAAGGCTGGATATGACGAACCGCCAGGGTACGCCGCCGAATACGCGGACAATGGCAAGAATAGGTAAAGAAATGGCTAACAGCAGGATTAACTGCAAGAGTTTGCTGAACAGCTTGCCCATAACAATCTGAAAGCTGTTGACAGGAGTGGTCATGAGCACACCGAGTGTGCGGTGATAGATTTCGTCGCTTATAGCAGTGCTGAGCATAATAATAGCGATAAACTGGGTGGCAATGAACTGGAACCAGATAATCGTAGGAATAATGGTTTTTCCGGCCTCCGACATTCGGGAGATACCAAAAGCAGCCGAGCGGGAATTGGTTACGGTAGCGAACCAGACCAGGACAACGAAAAGGGTTAAGAATGCCAGGTAGGCAAAGCGGAGAACGTAGTTTCTTCGCCGCCTGCTGGATACACGAAGCTCCTTATCGAAGATAGGCCCGGTCAGCCATGACGGCCGGAGCATTTTTGCGCAAATATTGAATATATTCATAATCAGTACCAATTCACACTTTTTGCAAGTCGTTCTAACTGGAGTTTTGCAAAATGGCGATTAGGCATATTTTTTTGAGGATATCAATTTAAACCATATTTTTCAGTAAGATAATAAGTTCTTGATACTAATATAGTTACGGGATTAGTAAAGAAATTTCCAAAGCTAAATTTCTTTACTAATGTATGCCTAACCCTCATTTTGCAAAAGTTTAGTTCTAATGAACAATACCTTTTGTCAGTTGCAGAAACGCGTCATCCAGTTTAATCTGTTCGGGCACAAGTGAAATAATATCGATATTCCCCTGTACCAGCGTGCGTGCGATAATACCGTCGCCGTTTTGGCCGTCATTGAAAGTAACAGCGATATGTTCGTCCGCAATTTCAACATCATTGATCTGAGGCAGGGCCGAGAGTAGTTCCAATGCTCGATCCTGATGATCCTGATCCGCCACACACACACGAACCTTGCTCTGGATACCCAGCCGGCAGCGGATTTCCTCAAGCGTGCCACTGAAAACCAATCGGCCATGTTCAATAATACCGACATGATCACTGATTTCCTCAAGTTCGCTGAGTATATGACTGGAGATCATAATGGTTTTTCCCATACGTTTAAGTTCGCGGAGCAGTTCTCTGATTTCGATGCGTGCGCGCGGGTCAAGTCCGCTGGCGGGTTCATCCAGGATAAGCACTTTAGGGTCGTGGATGAGAACACGCGCCAGGCTCAATCGCTGCTGCATACCACGGGACAGACTGTCAACAGTAGTACCGCGTTTGCTCTGGAGATCGGTCAATTCGAGTACGCCATCGACAATGCCTTTTCGCTTTTTTCGCTCGATATCAAAAGCGGCGGCGAAAAATTCGAGGTACTCAAATACCTTGAGATCGTCATAGACTCCAATAAAATCGGGCATGTAACCTACACGCCGGCGTACCTGTTTGCCTTTTTTGGTTACATCCAGTCCGTCGATGAAGGCCGAACCGCGGGAAGGTTCCAGCAGAGTGGCAAGGATACGCATGGTCGTGGTCTTTCCCGCGCCATTAGGACCGATGAAACCGAAAATATCACCCGCGTTAATGGTCAGGTCCAAATCGACCAGGGCGGCCAAATCTCCATAGTATTTTGTCAGGCCTTTAGTCTGGATCATTTACTGCCTCCTGTTTATCGGGCTGGGGGAAAACGACGAGCCGTACCCACTGTATGTGATTGTAATCGCATTTGCGGTCCTTCACGGCAAACGGCGTGGGAGCCTGTTCGAGTTCCGTACATACCACCGCCGCTCCATTGGTGAGATACTCCCGGATTGTCCGGGTTCGTTGCAGACATCCCTGCGCGAAGAACGCCTTTGTGGTTCTAAACCCAGCCCCAGACCTCATATAACGTCCCTGGTGACCACTTATCCCGGCAAGCTCTTTGCGCCATATATCACTGTATGATAAACTGCCGGTGAACACTTTGGTTTTGCCCGGCGGTACACGGCCGAACTTCATTATTTGACTGTTATCGAATAACACATAGCCACCCTTAACGATGCTGCCGGACTTGTTAGTAATTTCAAGAATAATTTTGTCATCCCGTCGTTTTACTTCCGCGCTAATGGGCAGTTGCTCAAGCGGCGACTCCAGCAGCAGGCACTGCGTAGACCAGATATTGATGGGC
>DAOWIP010000462.1 GCA_030640865.1 Sedimentisphaerales bacterium
ATGGTTCGATTTGATGGAAAACGCATAGCTCGTATTCTCATTATTATTATTTGTTTAAATCTAATAGGGGTCACTGTGGCAAATCGACAAAATACCATAGAACTATCCCCTCCCACACGATATACCGAGAGCACTTTCCAAACATTAGAGGATTCTGTCCCAAGTTATTATCAACCCATTGGATACTACTTGACTCCTGATAGCGATTTTGCAAGAAATGAAAGTGAAATCCTGAAATATAGTCTCTTAGGGAACATATTAAGTACCTTCAATAATCTCACTCAAAACCTATCACGATATGAGCTCATTATCATCCCAATGCATAATTGGACTGTTGATGAAATTGCAGAAATTAACGCCTATATAAGCAATGGCGGGATTGCTTTTATTTACCGGGGGCCGGTTGAAAACGCCAATGGGAATACCAGCCTTATTGGCCTCTCCTATGATAGTAACCGCGCTTTCGCCGTCCTGCGGAATGAGGATTATTCCGTCAACATCCTGAACGATTGCGCTGCGGATTTGTTCGAATTGACGGTTCGCGTCCTCGTTGGCGTTTCGCTCAATTACATTGATATTTTTCTCGCGCAGTTTGGTTGTAATGGCTTCGTGAGAAGCCACCCATGCTTCTGTTTCCAGGTCCTGAAACGCGAAGCAAATAGTAATTTTGTTTTCGTCTTCCGTATCTTTGGCGCATTGAATTGCGGTTAAGGTTAGTAAAAGTACAATCAAAACACTTACGATTTTAACGATAGTTTTCATGGTAGTTGTTATTCCCATAAAAGAGCCATGCCGCCGGCGGAGGGGACTAAAGTTATGTTGACAACCTTCTCACTTTTGGCCTTCTTCAGTAAGCGGGAGACCTTGGGCCTGGATAGCCCCATACACCTGGCTATCTGCAATTGAGTTAGGCCGTCAAGGTAATACGCACGAGCGACTTTATATAAGAAGCGATGTTGTTCAATGCTTGCCGACATTATTATGAGGCTTTGGTAAATATATTAATTATCTTTCATACACGAATGTTCATATTTGAACACAAAAGTATTCTATCTGTTGTATTATTTTATGTCAAATACAAAAATTTGCAAGTTTGGGCAACAGGAACTATTTGGGTGGTGCGAGCTTGAAGGTGATTTTGCGGAGAGAGAAACAGTCGTCGCCGGAGAAGAGCAGCCAGGCGGAGTGGCCGTCTTTACTGATCCATTTGGTAGGGATGGAACTGGTTTCGCCGGGGCCGATGTCCCAATTAGTGGTAAAGTGAACGGTGGTCCAGGGGCCCCAGGGTTGAGGTGCGTCGTAAATACCGAAGCCGCCCTGGAAACGGGGGCCGCGGGGGTCTTTACTTTTAGGGAGAACCTGGCACCAGAGGTAGCGTTTTAAACCGGGATGACAGGTGATGCCGGATCGATAGCAGCGGCTGGGGTGAAAGAAAACACCGCCGCGTTTTTTAATGTCGCTGGTCCAAACAGGGGCTGTGTTTTTGTCGAGGCCGCGGAAGAATTCGTAAGACTCACGCTTTAGAATGTTGTCTTTGGGTACGCGGGCCATGACCATCTGGTCGACAGACTCGTAGGCACTGTCGGAATCGTGGGAATAAATATAAACGTACTCGTCGCGGGCGCCGGAGTAATCAGGACCGAAGTTGAGAAAGGTGGGGCAGCCGAAGCTGGTAGTGAATTTCCAATCGCACCATGTCCAGGTTCGGCCGTGGTCCTTCGAGAAGGCCAATTGCGAGTTGCCGGTGTTGCGAACGAGCATGTAAAGAGTGCCTTCGATCATAAGCATGCCGGATGTCTTGGGGCCTTCAGGTCCCTGGCCGAGACGTTCGCCGGATTTGGTGCGGATGTTGACGCCCTTCACGTCAGGCGGCGAACCGCTGACTTTGGCGATACCGAGACTGAGTTTTATGTTGGTTTTTGGCTCGAAGCCCCAGCCGTCGCCGTAAGCAGTATAGAGGTTGTCATCGTCGGCCCAGGTAACAGGCCAGTTGTCGGAGCCGGGGGCCAAGCGGATAATGGACGAGGAGGGGGCAAAATCAACATTAAGAATTACATTACTTTGTGGATAAGGCGGTCCGATAATAGCGTCCATTAAGGGATTAAACAGATATTTTTCCAGGCCGCCCTTAGATCCCTCGCCTTTTGACGGATCGTATAGATTTGATCCGTTACGCACCACAATTAAGTCCAGACTGGGCACTACGAGGAGTGTCTGATTGCCGGCGCCGGACCCAAGAAAGGCGTCGCGGGGTACCCGGGGCCAAACACCGTCGAAATTTGTGTACCATCCCAGAGCGCAGGCGGGCCGGGGATTGCCCGGTGGACGATCTGGTAAAGGTGTGCCGGCATATTGAAGCACTTTTTCGACCCATGCGGAATCGATAAGTTGTTTTCCCTGCCAGTTGCCTTTTCTAAGCATCAGTCGGCCCACTCGCGCGACGGCACGGGCGGTGAAAGAACCTCCTCCCCAGTTGGCTACCAGTTTCAGGCCGTCCACTTCATACGTCCTGCCATACCCAATAGACCATTCACTGTCCGGCACGCCGATAGGTTTCATAATACGCTGCCGGAGCAACGAACGGATGTCGGAAAGTGATGCGTTTTTCATGGCGGCCGTTACCGCATAGGCCAGCATAGCCATCCCCGGATTACTATAGGCATATTTCGTACCGGGCGGGAAAATTACAGGGGCCTGGTCACGGGCGATAGTGAAGGGATCGGGCTTGCGTTCCCAAAAGGCCCCCTTCCAACCGGGCAGTTTATTATGAGGAATATTGTCTTGTTCGGCATCCTCGATGCCGGATGAGTGGGTAACCAGATGACGGATGCTGATTTTGGATTTCCGTGGATGGTCTTTCCATTGCGGAATATATTTCCAGGCAGACTCGTCAGGGATTAGAAGGCCATCGTTCAGGGCTAAAAGCAGTGACATGCCGCCTACCAGCGCCTTGGCCAGAGAAGCGGTGTAATGCCGCCGCGTCGCGTTATACCCGGGCGCATACCATTCAAAGACGATTTTGTTATGTCTAATCACCAAAAGGGTTTTTGTGCCTTTGTCGGCTAAAGAATCCCTTATGGCATTAAGCTTAGCCGAAGAAAACCCCTGGCTTGAGGGTGAAGCGGTTTGCCAATTGAAGGTGTTTTTCCCCGCCCACACGTGTTGACAGAGGGTAAATATCGTTACAAGGGACAGAAAGATTTTTCTCCACATGATTTTACTCCATTTTTTCATTGTCGAGGCACATTTTAGCTTGAAGCGCAACGATTAGAACATACGAAATCATCTGACGTTAGCGACGAGAAAAATCGTTCGGGGCCCCGGCTGGAAAATTTCCCTCCCTTGCCCCAAATTTGTCCAGTCGCCCAAACGATTTTCCTCTCGATTTCGGCAGAATTGACGCCAGCGTCAAAAGTTCAAGGTGTCTTGATTATTAAGCCGGCAAAGCAGTGTTAATGAGAGAATCCATCTATTACACATGGCTGAATAGTTACGTTTATTTTAGATGTTGTCTGATTTGGTCGGCGATTTGCTCGATACGGCCTTGAGAGTATTGGCCCTGAGGGGCGTGGCGGATGACGCCATCACCCTGTCGGCGTGGGATGATATGAAAATGAACATGATCGACCAGTTGGCCGGCGCAGCGGCCGTTGTTATTGAGGACATTGCAGCCTTCGGCGCCAACAGCACGGGTGATTGCTTTTACCACATTCGGTAACTGTTCGGCCACGGCTGCCAACGATGGGCCGGAACAATCTTCCAGGCGGCTAAAGTGTTGTTTGGGGATGAGCAGGGAATGGCCTTCGCTCCAGGGGCTGATATCAAGAAAGGCGAGAACATCTTCGTTCTCGAAGATTTTGGTACAAGGGACAACTCCCCCGATGATCTTGCAGAAAATACAGTCCTCAACCATTTTTGCGTCTATTCTTTTTTGTCTGGTGAGTCTTGTTTGTCGGTTTCAACTTCAGCGGGAGTCTCATCCGAGACAGGCTTATCATCGCCGGCCCGCTCGACGTCAACAGGTGCTTCCCCAGGAACTTCATCCGCTGCTGGTTTTTCAGGGGTTTCATCTGCTGCCGGCTCGACAGATTCTACGGGCGTTTTGGTCATTGATTTGGGTACGGGGGCCTTCTTTTCAGTTACCTTCAGTTCTCCGACCAGTTGCAGAAGAGCCAGTTGACCATTATCGCCAATGCGGCGGAGTGGCATGCGGACAATACGTGTGTAACCTCCATTGCGGTCGGCAAACCGTGGGCCGACCTCATCAAACAGTTTTTGGATAACTGTGGTAACCTTGACTGGTTCACCATCTTCGATTTTACAGATGTCCCGATTTTGCAGCAGGGTGATTGCTCGTCGCCGGGCATGTAGTGAGCCGTTTTTAGCGAGGGTAATAAGTTTTTCCGCAAAGGGCCGGACAAACTTGGCCTTTTCTATTGTCGTGGAAATCGTACTGTGCTCAAAGAGAGACGCAGCTAAATTGCGCCGCAGCGCACGACGATGGGCACTGGTTCGCCCCAAATGTTTTCCTGATTTTCTATGTCGCATATTTCTTTCCCCTGACAACTATAATGGGGTTATTCTTGTTGTTTTATTGTTTTGCCGAACCCAGTTCGATTCCCATATCAGCGAGTTTACGTCTCACTTCGCGCAGGCTGGTTTTGCCGAAGCTGCGAAGAGCGAGCAATTCGGCTTCATCCAGGCTGGCCAACTGATTCACGGTTTCAATCTTCGCCATTTCGAGGCAGTTACCGGCCCGTACGGACAAATCAAGTTCCGAAATGGGCGTAGCAAGTTTTTGTTCTATTTCCTCATCTACAGCTTCGTCTTCTTCTTCCGGTTCAGGAATCACGCCGGCCATTTCCTCACCCAACTCAAAGTAGTTGACGAATGGGCTGATATGCTTACGCAGGATTTTGGCTGATTCCACCAATGCCATTTCCGGCCCGATTGTGCCGTCAGTCCAAATCTCCATAACAAGCCGGTCGTAATTGATCCGCTGGCCGACACGGATTTCCTCGGTCTTGTAGCGAACGCGAATGACAGGTGAGTAAATAGCGTCAATCGGGATCACTCCATGCTCTATTTCCGGAGCCTTTTCGTCTTCACTGGCGGGTACATATCCCCGGCCCTTATTGACAACCATCTCTATTTCGAACTCGACATCATCAGTGAGTGTAGCGATGACATGATTTTTGTCACTAATGGTGATAGCAGGGTCCGCCTCGATATCGCCCGCGGTAACCACACCGGCCTTTGTTGCCCGGACGCGCATAGTCTTGGGTTCATCAGCGTCCAGTTTCACTACCAACGATTTGATGTTCAGGACGATGTCGGTAACATCCTCAATTACGCCCGGCAGAGAGGCGAATTCATGATCCGCTCCCTTGATTTTGACGGAACTGACCGCACTGCCTTCCAGACTCGAAAGGAGTATTCTCCTCAAGCTGTTGCCCACGGTCGTACCGAACCCTCGCTCAAAAGGTTCGATATAAAGCCGGCCATAAGAATCCGTAGATACTTCCTGATCCAACTGAACTGTATTGGGTAGTTCGAGTCCTCGCCACCTTATTCGCATACTTCGGCCTCCATAGACAGCCGCAACCAGCATCAGTAGCACTCATCTCTTGCGGCGCGAACACCGCCAGAGGCCTGTCTTCTCATTTATTTAATGAAGCTACTTTCTTTTGGTTGCCGCTTAAACCATGAGCATCCTGTATTATCCCATATTTTTTCAGATGCTCAGTTACTATCTTGAACAGAATTCCACAACGAGTTGCTCTTCCACCGGAATCTGCACTGCATCACGGGTGGGCAGAGCCAGAACCACACCTTCCGGGACTGCCGGATTTACCTGGAGCCAATCCTGTGCTGCGGTGCCGCCCTCGGTCTCCAGATACGACTTGATCAGATTCAGGCTTTTCGGCGAGGCCTTCAGTGTGATCTTATCGCCCAGACTGACGAGGTAACCGGGTTTGTCCACCTTGTGCCCGTTCACATGGATATGACCATGACTGATTACCTGACGGGCCTGTCGGCGGGAAGGAGCAAAA
>DAOWIP010000177.1 GCA_030640865.1 Sedimentisphaerales bacterium
GATTGAGAATAGTGTTTCTATGTTTTGTTTCAAATTTGTTTTTCTATTTTAGGAGATGAAAAGATGGAAAAGAAAAAACTGAAGTTATTGGTCTGTGCGTTGGCGATAGGCTTGAGTGTAAGCCTCGCGAACGCGGATATTGAAACGGACCTGGTGGGCTACTGGGCGTTTGAGGACTGTTTATTCGGCGACACCACCGCGGATAGTTCCGGTAACGGCCATGACGGCACACTCGTCGGCGATCCGTGCTGGGCGACAGGTCTCTACGGGGCGGCGATGGTTTTTGACGGTGACGAGGACCGGGTAGTCCTCGGAACGAGTTCGGACTTCGATCTCAGCGAGGCGTTCACGATCTCTGCCTGGGTGAATCCGGCGAGCCTCATTGGTGGTTATGGTGGTAATAACCCGGTCGTCAATAAATACGGGTCTGAATTGGTTTCTGGGTATATAGCTCGGCGTGGGTGGTATTTCCGCGTTGAGAGTTCCGGCGCAATCAAGACCCGTGTTGTCAATCCAAACCAAAATGGAACATCTCTTGTCTCCGATCCTTGTTTAGGTGTTGTAGAGATTGGTACCTGGGCCCACATGGCAACCACGTATGAATACGTGGCGGACCAGACCTCAAAGATTCGCCTGTATCTTAATGGCAGTTTGGTAGGCAGCAGCGATACCGCGCGTGGGCCGATTAACATCATCTCGGATTGGCCCGCGTGGATCGGTGCTTACCAGTATAACACAGCAGTGTATAGTTCCTATTTCGACGGGGAGATTGACGATGTCCGCATTTACAGCAGGGTCCTGAGTGCGACTGACATCTCGGATCTGGCGGCTTATGACCCGACGGCATTAAACTTTGCGCCGAATGTTGACGCCGGCAGTTATCCGTCGGTCTTGGTGAATACCCCATTGCAACTCGACGGTTCATCTTGTGACGACGGCAAACCTGCTGTTCCCGGTGAAGTAACCCTGACTTGGTCGAAAGTAAGTGGCCCGGGCACGGCAATCTTCACCGATACCACGATTGAAGATCCCTGCGTAACATTCAACACGAATGGAATATATGAACTGCGGCTCCGCGCCGATGACGGCGAGTTGGACCCCTGTGACGTAGTAACAATTAGGGTTAAGGCCGCAAACGCCATGATTGCCCACTGGGACTTTGATGAAGGCACCGGCACGACCGTGAACGACTCAGTCAACAACAACGACGGCGATCTCGCCGGTGATAAGGAGCCAAACTGGGTATCCGGCTGGGTGGGAAGCGACGCCCTGGAGTTCTACGGCGAGGGCGACCCGTGTGTTGTGCATTCCTATGTGGATATTACCACCGACCCGGCGCCGGATCCGAACCTGGACAACATCCAGTATGAGATCTCACTGGCGGCTTGGATAAAGGTTGACGAGATACAGAGTGCTTATCCCGTCATAATCGCCAAGGGGAACAACTCCTGGCGGATGGGTCTTATGACCGGGGAACCGGTAGGCAGGCTATATGTAAGCTATGTAGGAACCACAGGAACAAAGGTGTATTCTTATACGCTCTTAAATGACAATAACTGGCATCATGTTGTCGGAGTGTATGACGGCTCGATGTCTTATCTGTATGTTGACGGCATACTTGAGGGTTCAGCAGAAAGAACCGGGTTGATCAACGTCGACGACCTGCCGGTTACTATCGGCGCCCGTGCTACCAGTGCCACGGAAGTGGAACGAAGCTGGAACGGCCTGATCGACGACGTGCGGGTTTATAACTATGGTATCAGTCATGCTGAGGTGCTGGACCTGGTGGCTATGGGTCAGGGTACTGTGCCGACAGTTGTCATCGATACCGCGAACGAGACAGTCGTCTATATGCGGAACGGCGCTTTCCAACTCGACGCTACGGTTACGGACGATACCCCGCCCCAGGCAACGCTCGAATGGACACAGGAAAGCGGACCGGGTACGGCAACCATCGATCCCTGTAATATCGAGGATCCCTGTGTAACGTTCTCCGAGGTCGGAACTTATGTTCTGCGTCTGACGGCCAGTGACCCACTTGGGAATGTCTTTGACGAGGTAACACTCATTGTCGAAGATCCGACCTGCGATGATGTCATTGCCGATGGAAAGCTGATAATGGGTGATATATCCGGTCCCGCGGGAGATCCGGACTGCTATATTGACCTGTACGATTTCGCGGCCTTTGCCGGCAATTGGCTCCGTTGCAACGACCCGCAGGACCCCGATTGCGAGTTCCTATACTAATGTTTGACTGAAAATGTTGTTATTTACACAACATTATTAATTAAACAGACCGGGCGTTTGGCTCATTGCCATTCGCTCGGTCTCTTTTGTAGTTTTGCAGGGTGGGGTCTTACCCCATGTGTTTTTCTGTAAAAAATGCGAACGGTTATAGCATTATAGTAATCATGATCGAATTTTCCCGTTAGTACGCGGGTAAATAGTCTTACGACAATATATTATGGTTCCGCTCGCGGGAATTCCTATATGCGGTGTGTATAAAATTTGATGCAACCGCCAAAAGTCCGAAAGACGTTGCAAAAACAGCCCCCACGCTCCAAAATCGTGGGGTCAAAAACCTTTTGACACTGGCGTCTATTTTATTAGTTGTTTTTTTGCCGGCGCAAATAATATGTTTATTGTCGTGGCTTTTCGTTGATATGGTTTTATTAGAGCCTCTTAGTACTACATCGCGACATAGCTTGTGAAAATAGCGATATTTGTAATCGTTCACGGTTAATGGTAGGTGGGTGTCAGTTGTTAGAGTAGTGTTTCTATGTTTTGTTTCAAATTTGTTTTTCTATTTTAGGAGATGAAAAGATGGAAAAGAAAATTGCTTGGTTTATGATTTTGGCATTGGCGTTGGGCCTGACTGTGTCGGTCCCCGCCACCGCCACAATTATCTGGGTATCGGAAGCATCTACCTCTGATAACAACAGTGACGGCATCGCGGATGACCAGGGCTGGATAGACTTGCTGGAGGCTAATGGGTACGAAGTCAACCTCGACTTCAATGATAGGCAGGGGCACACTCTCGATGCAGCTAAAATTGCCGCACTTAATAGTGCCGACCTCATTATCATGAGCCGCTGCGCCATCAGCGGTGAATATGATGATGGTGAAGAGACGACCCAATGGAACTCTCTCGTGACACCGCTCATACAATTGAGCGCATTCCATGTCAGGAATAGTCGGTGGATGTGGTTCGACAGTCCCACAACAATTAGTGCCGGCGGTGCTCCCCTCCTGAAAGCATTAGTTCCCGAGGATCCCATATTCAAATGGGTAACGCTCGATGCGAGTAACCAGGTTGACGTCCTCGACGAGACCGTTGGTAACGGCCAGACATCCTTCATTGAAGCCGCTGATGCCGGCAACGGTACGGTGCTCGCCAGGCCGGTGGGCAACGACGACCGGGTGTGGATCGCCGAATGGGATGAAGGAGTCGAATTCTACACCGGAGCCGGTCAGTTCACTGGTGGTCCGCGTATTTTATTCTGCGCAGGCACGAATGGAGCTGACAGTTCTATTGTAGGTGCGTATAACCTGACCACTCAGGGCGAAATAATGTTCCTCAACATGGTGCAAAAGTTCTTAGGCGGCAACCGGCGACCCATAGTTGACGCCGGCGATTATCAGTCGGTCTTGTGGCAGGAGCCATCGGTTACGCCTCAAGTGGACGCGACCGCCGGCGACGACGGCAAACCCTATCAAGCCTCGCCGCCCGCTGATCCTTGCACTCCCGTTGGCTTGACTCTTACCTGGTCGAAGGTCAGCGGCCCTGGCAGTGTTGCATTCGATCCCTGTAACAGCGTCGAAGATCCCTGCGCTACATTCGACGCGGCCGGTTTTTATGAGTTGCGACTTCGCGGCTATGACGGCGAAAAGGATTCCTGTGATGTAGTAACGATTTATGTCAGACC
>DAOWIP010000352.1 GCA_030640865.1 Sedimentisphaerales bacterium
CACCGATTGTTTTTTCTGCCGCTGACAGAAGGGATTTAACTATCGGATGATCCGCCTGTGTTTCCATCGGATCGTAGGCGTTAATTATTTCTACTTTAATCGGTTCGTCTGATCTATGCAGGGTGGGGTTTTGCCCCACGCGCAATTTCGCTTTCAATACAGCCTCTAACTCATCCCGGCACTGTTTGGGCGATCTTCCCGGCAATATCCGCCAGTCGATTCGCGCCTCGCAGCGGTCCGGTATCACATTTATCTGCTGCCCTCCTTTCACAATCGTGGCCGAAAGGGCCTCTGTCTTCAGACGCGGATGACCCGGTCGTTCCGCCAATTCACAAGCAAACTCCTCGACTGCCGTCAGGGCCTGGGCCATTTGGTAAATCGCGTTTTTACCCAGTGACGGCATCGAGCTGTGGGCGCTTTTGCCGCTGCTTACAAGCCGCAGACGTACCACCCCTTTATGTGCCACTACGGCTTTTAATTCTGTCGGTTCAGCCATAACCGCCGCGTACAGCCTGCCGCCGCCCGATATATCGGCCAAATGCTCGGCAAAATAACGCGAACCGGTCAGGTCGTATTCTTCTCCGCACGAGGCCAGCAGTGCCAGGTTACAGGGCAGATTCCCTGCCCGTACCCTGTCGCGAAACGCGATCATCATCGCTGCCAGCGGCCCTTTGTCATCGCACGTCCCCCGCCCGTAAATCCGTTCGTTGCGAATCTGCGGATCAAACGGTTCGATTACCATATCCTTTACATCTACCGTGTCCATGTGCGCGCTTAGCAACAGCGTTTTGCTTGTGTCCTTTCCTGTTGCTGTTGCCAACACATTTTCCCGCCCTGGTTGCACCTGCTGAATCTGTACTTCCAGCCCTGCCTTGTTCAGCCAGTCGGCAACCATCGCCGCCATCCGGCTTTCTCCGTAGGGAAAATCCACACGACCGCTATCCTGCGGGTTCACACTGGCCTGGGCCACCATCCGTCTGCACAACTCTACAACTTCACTATTCATAACTGTCATTATACCCACCGGCTATCATTTCGCAAGGGAATTAGGAATTAAAGGGGTCAGACACCTTTTTTTGTGTTGACATTAGGCTTGGTTTGGCTATCATGTCCGATTATGCCAAGACTAAAGCGGATCGCAAAAGGAAATATTATTTATCACGTTCTTAACCGTGCTAATGGTCGGTTGAGGATTTTCAGGAAGCAGGGGGATTTTATGGCCTTTGAGCAGGTCATAGCAGAAGCTCTGGAACGATTTGATATGCGTTTGTGCGGCTATTGTATTATGGGTAGCCATTGGCATCTGGTGCTATGGCCGCGAAACGACGGCGATCTGTCGGATTTTATGAAGTGGCTGACTGTAACGCATTCGCATCGCTGGCACCAGGCGCACGACACGGTCGGCGTCGGACATCTCTATCAGGGCAGGTTCAAGAGCTTTCCGGTTCAGACGGATGCGTATTATCTTAACCTGATGAAATATGTCGAGAGCAATCCGGTGCGGGCTGGTATTGTCAAACACAGTGCCGCTTGGCCCTGGAGTTCTTTGGCTATTCGCAGAGGCAGCGATAAGCTGATAGCGTTAAGCGATGGGCCGGTAAAACTGCCCCAGCGATGGAAGAACCTGGTTGATAATATTCCTGACGATAAAATTGGTGAGAGAATTGCAGAATGCATAAAACGTGGACAACCGTTTGGCAACAGCGACTGGGTTATGAAAACAGTCAGACGCCTGAACCTTGAATCGACCTTAAAACCGAGAGGGAGACCCAGAAAAGGTGTCTGACCCCTTTAATTTAATTTCCTTTAATTTCCTAAGTATCCTCCGTAAATAAAACCTATATTCACGGTTAGTATGTAGATATGATTCACTCTTATTTTCTCGCAGAGAGGAGATTAATCCGATGTCGATATACCCATATGCGAAAAATACTTATAAATTCAGAGTATTTTGTTCTTTAGTAATCATTTTCTTCGTTATATCTGCGATCTACAGTTGTAAAGATAATGTAGTTTCTTCGTCTGAAAAGAACAAACACGGCGAGTCGTTTAATTATAAGATACAAAGCACTAATAAGGTGGTTGATCTTATTAGGTCTGTTGTGATAAAACAAACTAAAACACTATCTAACAGGGAAAAGGTTGTTATACTAAATTCGGCTCCCGACACTTGTCGTTATCGGGTAGGTTTGAATTTTTGGGAATACTATTGGTTTTGGAGATTACCGACAGGACGTACTATTAAAGTAACCTACACGGGTTTTCTAGAATCTATAGATACTGGAAGGGTGAATGTCATAATTGTAGACGGAAATTAAAAGTGTCCGGTATGCTCTGTAGAAAAGCTCTTTGACAATCAGGAGAACGGTGATGTTGTACGTGAGGACTATTAGTCTCTGGGAATTAGGGGAATTAAAGGGGTCAGACACCTTTTTTTGCACCAACTGATTCATAATCCGTTGCGTCCGCGTCATCCGTGTGCTCTTCTATCTTCTGCATTTCTCACAACTTACAAATTTCTTTTTCTATTATTATGGATGAGTGCTTACTTAATTGTTTAAGCTGTTATGAATGTTGCACTTCAGATTAAAATTCAAGCAATAAAGACGGAAAACTATTTCTTGTATTTACATATCCAAACGGATATATTCATTGGCAATATGCTGACTGATAAAATAACCGATAAAATAACCAGACTATACGGCCCCGAACAGACCGGCCGAATCGCCGAGAAGCTCTCTGCGATTATAGATCGCTATGATTCTCTGCAAAAGGCTGACGCTCCGGATTTTTTGGACGAGCGTGACGTTTTTTTGATTACTTATGCCGACACGCTTCATCAGCCCGGTTTCAAGCCGCTCAAGAGCCTGCACCAGTTCGTCCATCACCGAATAAGGGACCTGATAAGCATTATTCATATTTTGCCGTTTTGTCCGTATTCGTCCGACGATGGTTTTTCCGTAATTGATTATCGACAGGTTGATCCGCATAACGGCGATTGGTCGCATATCATGCGGCTGGGTGAGGATTTCGATTTATGTTTTGATCTGGTTTTGAACCACGTCTCGGCGCAAAGCCGTTATTTCAAGGGCTTTTTGGCCGGCGCCCCGCAATATCAGGATTACTTCATCGAGCTGGACGAGCATGCTGATACTTCCGGCGTCGTACGGCCGCGGGCACTGCCGCTGTTGCATAAGTATCACGGCAAGGCCGGGGACAAATGGTGCTGGACAACCTTTAGCGAAGACCAGCTCGATTTCAATTTCCAGAATCCGGATGTGTTTTTGGAGATGCTTGATATACTTTTATTTTACGTATCACAAGGCGCCCGTATGATACGCCTTGACGCTATCGCTTATTTATGGAAAATACTCGGCACTTCCTGCGTTCATCTGCCCCAGACACACCTTGTTGTCCAGCTTATGCG
>DAOWIP010000176.1 GCA_030640865.1 Sedimentisphaerales bacterium
CGGATGCGCTTTCGTTCAGCAATGGCGTCAGCGTTTTTACCGGGCCGAAGTACAATATCCTTAAACTCGATCCACTCATAGGGCCGAACCTCAAAACGGTACTCCTTAAGTTGTTCACGTGCCAGGCCCGGAAAGCGGGCCGTGGTGCGGCGTAGATTTTTCGTACCACCAGAACCGCCATAACTCGAAAAATGCACTTTGTTATCCTTATCGACAGCTACAACACGGAAATCGCGATCGGTTATATTGTAGGTAACGCTGATTTGCAATCCTTTCATTCCGGGCATTAAACCAAAGGCGCTGCCCACTTTTTCCGGCATACGTACCATGATTGAATCCTTCCCGTTTTTGTAGAAGCCATGGTGCCTGCCTGCGGCCAGTGTTTGCCATTCGCCGCTTGCAATGCCCAGTTGCAATGTGGTGGTTTCGACATTCTTTGGAAACCTGGCCGCCGCCGCGAGGATGTTCTCATTATACATTCTTTTGTTACCGAGATAGGCGCTTGTAGAGCCGGCGTAATCAGCATTGGTAAAGTGCCACTTTATCAATCTAATTTCACCTTTGGGCTTCTCTTTCTGCTTCACAGCTATCGCATAATAATCGAATTGCTCCCTCTCGGCACCCTCGACAGGCCCATAGCTTACCCGATCAAACGGCGGTTCAACAAGCGGCGAACCGTCGGGCTTCCACCACGGCTGCCCCTTCATCGGTAAATATGTCAGCCCCAGCAGTTCAACTTCCAACCCGCTTCGCAGCTTGGCCTTGTTCCCCACCGCTACTTCCCGCATCGGCTCAGATATAGACTGGCTTCTTAGCCCACCTTTTTTATTTCCAACTCCCTCACCCGGAACATCGATCCGAGGCTTTGTGGGAGAAGGCTCAACTGTCGGCATGCCGATTTTCAATGTCTTGGTTAGATCAGACACTTCTTCTTCGCTAAATATTCCGGAAATTTGCCCTTTGCCCTGGATTTTTGTTTCTACAGTTGGTGCCGAATATACCTTATCGTCAACAATGATCGCGAGAGATTTTTTCAGATTCGAGGCGGTCAAGGTGCCAAACAACACGGTACCCGTTTCGTCAAATTCAAATGCCACCGCTGGATTGCCCACAGGATCAGTAACGGCTTCAGCTTTTTGCAATCCCCAGCCCTGCCCTGAAAGCATCACATAGGGCTTGTCGTCATATAACAACATGTATTTCCGGCCCTGATATTCGCCGATGATGAATCGCTGATATTTGCTGTCAATAAATCGTTGAAATTCTTTTTCACTTCTTGCTTCAAACCACTGAAACTTGTTCTCTCCCCTGCGTATGCGTTTGACGCCATTTGTGTTAAACTCGTTTTTGAGTTGTGAAATCTCCTTCTCGCTTAATCCCGCGTATTCCGGCTTAACTACGACTCGAAATTCCAATTTGCTACCAATACTGCTCTTTTGTTTATGTGGTATTCTCAGGGTAATTTCGCCGAGATCGTAGGGCTTATAGGAGCCATCGCCAGAGGAAGGAACCTCGAAAGTGCTGTCAATACATAAAATGACTACGGTTTTTTTGTGTATTGAGGGGTTTTCTTCGATGTCTCCAAGAAAGCGATATTTGCCCGGCATTACACTTTCTATCCTGAAACTGCCGTCATCCTCGATGTTGAACGCGTAATATCGCTGCTTTTGACAATGCTTCGCCATCATGGTTTTATATTTATCTGTTTGATAATACTTTTTGTCCCATTCCCTTTTTTCTTTCTCGGTGAACTGATTATATCCATCCGGCTTTTCAATATCCGGCCTGGCTGTATTAATCAATCGCATCCCATACCTGTAATCGATTTTTGAGGGATAACCTTCAGGCGGCTTGAATTTTCCGATAACAGGCCTGCCGCCACCACCGATAATTACATTAGTGGTTCGATTGGATAGAACTTCAATTCCGACCCTGTTGGTAGTAGTTCCCGTAGGGCCTCTGAACTGAAAATCGTTTCCAATATCCACCCACCCATCCATTACCTGCTCAAATACAAATTTACCTTCGCTGCCGGATACATAAGTACTATTCTGAAAATCATAATAATGGCGGGGGCATTCCGGAAAAGGGCGGCGGCATATAGTAATTTTGTTAGGCGAACCGGTTTTGACCCGGTCGATAAACTTCCCCTCGATTCTTCCCCAGGGCTGGATTACTATATCCGAGCCTTCCGTGAAATCCGAACCCATTATCCTGGCATAGCCTTCGCTGTGGCTTACAACAATCATATAATCTTTGGTTTCGGGTTTGGGTATACTGAAAAGGCCGGCTTTATCTGTGCTCGCATAATCACACTTATTTCGAGAATGCCCCCTGCTTCCACCAATCATCATAGGTTGTTGCTTTAACCCGATTCCAACTTCAGCCCCTGTTATGATTCCACCGTTTTGATTAATAACTCCGCCTATAATAAATTCCCCGTCAATCGGTACATCGGTTTTTTGAAGCAATTTGTAGCGGATTTTGACGCCACGAGGATTTTCAGCAAAGCCAAGGATTTGAAGAACACCCATCGTGTGCTCAGAGGTTTTAATCAAGTATGTTACAGGCAAAACGTCATCAGCACTTAGCAAAATTATTTCGTCCATACGTGTCAGCAATCTATCGGTTATCTGAAATTTATCGACATCCCAGAAGTAATTATCCACGCGTGTGGCATATATATTAAATCCCACTAATCCACGAACGCTGTCTGCGGTTTCCCCCAGAACATCGATACCATTTTCTTTTATCCATATAAGGACCGCATTTTCGTCCGTATTGTCGAGCGTTTCGGGCGGAGTAATCAGTTTAGCTGTGTCCAGATCCACAAACATATTTGTCTTAGCGTTATCGTCATTAACAGTCAACTCTATAACATCACCAAAATGATATCGCCCCCAAAATTCATCAGCATTGGGAGAAGGCTCTATGAAGCCTCCAACAATCGCATCGCCATGTTTCAAGGGAATGTTCGACTCTTTACCGCTGAATAACGTCTCAAGATTTCTGCTGTAAAGTTTAAAAGCCCGTTGGCTCCCCTGTTTGATTTCGCGTGAAACCGTTACATACGATTCATCGAGTTTATCCCTGTTATAACCTGCTGCTTTTATCAATTCCTTCAAAGTCAATCCATTATCAGGTACAAGGTAACATCCGTTATTCTTGACCACCGACGCTATAATCGAGACCCAGTCAACCTCAGGCCGCTCCTTATTTGACAATAGCCTTGTTTGGCCATAATCTTCAACTACCCAGTTTGTCTTTTCAACATTCTTTGTCTCAACCGGCACAGCAATCTTGTCTTTTGGAACCAATCCCTGTTGTTTGAGCTGCTTGGTTTTTCTAAATGCTACATGTGTGTCACTGTATAAAACATTAGTGCCCTGGCTGTTTTCTTTTTTGAGCAAGGTCTTGTCATAAGCAATGGCGATTTGAGGATCGGTGGTTATAGATTTACCACGGCCAAAATATGCGACATTATCTTGTGCCCAATCTAAAACGTCATCCTGGATGTAAGACTTGAGTTTGTCGAGACTGTCAGGATATTTTTTATGGTCGTCGGCATACATTACCAGGGCCAGTCCAATCTTGCGTAACCTTCCCATCGATTCTGTCCGCTGCTTTAGCCTTGAGGTTCTCTGAACCGGCTTGGCCAATCTTCGGGCTATCGTCTCGCCTGTTTTATTCTCCTCAACCTGCACATCAGTTTTTCGGTCAGGCTTTTCTGTGATTTGTATCGTATTATAAATATTCTGAATTTCCTCAGCAGATAAAGCTTTGTCGTACACTGCTACCTCATCAATAAAACCTTTGAAAGCAAACTTATCCCTGCTATTTTTCTTTTGCGTGCCAATTGTTATCGTGTCCCAATCTTGAAGTCTGCCGGCATAAGTAGCCTTGCCAACTTGTATTCCGTCCAGGTATAGTCTGTATCCATTTTCTTCGCCATTTTCTAATGTAATAGCCACATTATGCCATTTGTCATCATTTATGCCGGCGTCTCTATACGTAATCCTTGTGAAGCCAGGCACGATGTGCGTCCCAAGATCGACGCCAGCGTAAATTTCTATGTGTGGATTGTTGTCATTCTGCCGAAAATTCAAGATAAAGGGAAAAGGGCTCTTCAGTACACTCATTTTAAACCATGCTGAAAGAGTGAAATCATCCGCTCCAAAATCAAATACATCTGAATCGGGAACGCTTATACAATCACCGTCACCTTCAAAATAATACGCTTGACCGGATATTCCTTCGGTCAGGGTTGCTCCATAAACTATTCCATGATTATTTCCTATACTGTCTTTTGCGTCCCCATCGAAATTCCAATACCCAATTGGCAGGGTGGGGCTTTGGTCCACACGTTTGAGAGGGACGTTTTTGAGTTCGCGCCATTTTTTGCCAAGTTCTTCATAGTATGCATGGATGAGGTACATCTTGCCGTCTCTTATCGAATCGTGCACTTCGCCACTCAACTCTTCGACAACAGCTACCAACTCAATAATATTTTCAGATTCTGCCGAGTCGGCAAATTGTTGAATTATTCTTTCATCGTTTTGCCTGAAAAAGTCCCGTAATTCTGTAGCGGCCTGGTTAGCTAATTGCCAGTTCTTTTTGCCATAGGCTTGCGAAAGCATATCAAAATGAGCTTGTGGAACTTTAAGTAAATCCTGAATTGAAGGGCCGGCCTGCGCAGGTTTTTCATTAGTTTGCCTGTTTGACTTCTCAACTTCGATTTGTACATCGGTTTTGGAATTCGTTTTGAGGGAGACGTTTTTGAACGTAACCCATTGGTATGGGCGGGTTTGAAATTCAAAATGTTGGATTTGATCTGCTTTCAGGGTTTTAAAATGCACTGTGGTTTGTTTCATGCCGTCAACTTTGTCATTTTGATATAAATCGGCCACATATGTTTGACGGTCTTTGTCAACAGCAATGACCCGATAATTTTCCTTATGTATATCTTTCTTATGGGTGATTGTAACTGCGGCATAACCTTTGTCAGTATCATATGCCTCTGTAAAGGCAAAGCCCGGTGATCTTGAACGCCTTCTGCCGAATTTAGCCGTACTAAAAGCCTCCCTTTTCCATGGGCCGGTGGCAACTCCCAAATTTATATAAACCTTTTCAGTAGTTTTCTTAACATCGAGGGTATTACCCCAAGTATTGTTATTACACTTGAGAAAAGTACCTCTGACCAGGTTACTGATTATTCCCACATCCCCGGTAGGCGCATGCTTAACTCGAACTGCCAACTCAAACAACTTATTTTCGGGATATGTCATGGCGAAAAATCCGAGTTTTTCATAAGGACGATCTTGCTCTTCAATTACTTTCCCGTCCGGCCGCCACCATTGTTTGCCTTTGCTGGGATGCTCACAAACGCCGACAAGTTCGACCGTTACGCCGTTGGGTAAAGTTGCTACAAACTTTGATTTGCCCTCATCTTGTAGGGCGGGGCTTTGACCCACGGATTTACCAGCCCCCTGTTTCAACAGGTGGTCTTTATTGTCATTCCCGTGGTGGGCTACAAACGTCAAGCGGTTGGATGCGTCATCTGGGAATTTGCCGATAGCCAGGACGGATTTATCTTTGTCGGTAACAACGTTGATCTCCATTTCATATTCGGATTTAGCTGATGTTAGATGCTTATTGTTGATTAGAACCGATCCATCAGACAAGCGATCTTCGATATTAATAGTTCTCCCCCTGGTCCGCTTGCCGGCCGGTGTAAGGATGTATAATGATTCTATGCTTTTGATCGGAATGATGTGGCCGTTTGAGTCAGTAACATTAACTATCATATTGTGGGAAAGAACAGCTTTTATCGTTTTTTGTTTATCTTCCGGAATGAGGCGGACTTTTTGGTAAAAATATGTATCCGACCAATTTCTTCTCGAACGGTTCATCTGGGCATCACAAACGAAATATTTCATACCCGGAACAATTCCATCAACTTTCACCATACCATTTGAATCGGTTTGTATTGGACGGCTGTCTGAACGGAAAATTATACTATCCCACATCATAGGTTGAATTTTTAGTTTCATATTTGAGCGGGGATTACCTTTTTCATCTGTGAATAATACTTCAGCAGTTTCACCTGATTGTATAATTAAAGGCTCAGCCAAATTATTTTCACCTTCTAATGGTCTTAAATTCTCAGCCAAAACATATTTGTAATCTTTCGTTTGGGCATAAAGGAAAAGTTGTAAACCTGCTGGTACGTCTTTCAACTCAAACGTTCCATCCATATTGGTTCCCGTGTAAGCACCGCCACTTCCGTGAAAACCTGCACCGTTATATCGTGCTGAGTTTGAGGTGCTGATTTTGACACCGCCAACGGGCGATCCATTGGGCAGCAATACTTTGCCACGCACCGTTGTTAAAGGATATAGTTTGCTGGGTGCGTAGATTGTGACTTCCTTTACATCACCCTCAGCATTTATTACTGTATCTCCTACTTCCACGCGGTCTTTATCCAGAACATAGAAACCCGTTGGCGGAGAAAGGAACCAAATATCAGTACGTCCAGGTAATACCCGCCGCTCAAATAGACCGTTTTCATTGCTGTAGCCATCGAGCCGTCCACTCTCGGAATCACCTTGAATGCGCGCACCTTTAATAACCTGTTCAGTTCCGGGTTCAAGTACTTTAACGCGTACTAATGTACCTGGAATTACTTGTATATTAAAATCATTTATGATTTGGCCTGGTTCCACCTGAAGTTTTTGTTCTTCTGCAGTGAATTTTTCATGTTTGATGGTAACTTTATAGGCTCCATTCGCATTAGTTGAGTTCCCCCAGGGGCTCATATCCCAACCCTTAGCCGGTATGTCCTCAAAATGAAACCGCCCTTGGTTATCTGTTAAAGCTAAAAAGAATTGCCACATCCAATTGGTACTAAATCTTACAATAGCATTTTCTACCGCATGGCCGTCTTTAGTAAGCACTATACCTGAAACATTCGCCCCTTTACTAAGACGAATATGAGTTCCACCCGGCCAGGCCAGACCGCGGGCATAACCCTTTAGTGTAGCATGAAAACTGCACCTTGTTTTTGGCAGATTTGTGATAGTTGCTTTACCTTTTATATCGGTTGTTCCACCAAGGAATCCAGGGTCGCTTCGCAAATTAAGAGATTGACGGAAAAGAGGCTCAGCTCCCTTGCGATCACCTATATCGTATGGCCAGACCCAAACCCCCTCAAGTGGATTATCATCGTGATCGGTTACTGTAATTGTATGGGATTTGGGTTCCGTTAAAATTATTTTATATGAATCTTGCTCTTTACCATAATGAACTTCATGCCAACCAACAGCATAGTCCTGATGGATAGCCATTATAATATATGAAGTTCGCTTGGAATTGATGGAATATGGAAATTCAAGTGGACTGTTAAACACGAATGTACCATCTGATTTTGACTGTGTTTCTTCTAAAATTCTATCCTCCAGACCCCATGTCCGGCTCTTATAGAATAATATTACCCTGCTATTGGGGATTGGTCGGCTTTGTTTATCTTTGATGATACCATGAGTGATTTTTGGAAATTCTTTATCGCTATTATCTGCTTTATCCTTAATTACATCCTTTTTTTCACCACTTAATGTCTCTATGTTTTCTTTACTGTTCAACTTGCATTCTGCCATTGGCAACATAATCGCGGCAATAATAAAAATAGCAATCATTCCAAATATCCCTAACTTAGCTGATTTGGGTAAAGGACGGCTGACAATGTGTTTGATTCGCCCGGAAAGTGCCTTTTTCGATTCCACCACGCCGATCAGACGCAGGCTGAGGGACGGCCGATGAAAGGCCATCTCCGCGATATCGATAAGAGTATGGCTGTAATCGGGGGCGTTTTTGTCCAGCGTTACCAGTACCATTTCATCCACCGCCTGCTCGCGAACTCGGCGGATAATGGCGTTAGCTAACCACAGCAGGGGATTATAAAAATAGACAATCTGCAATATCGTCTGGATCAAATTTACCGGCAGGTCCCGGCGTTTTATATGAGCCAGTTCATGGATGATAACGTTCTGCAACTGTTTGGTGCTCAGTTTATCGACAAGAAAACCCGGCAGTAAAATCGTGTGTTTGAATATACCGCACACAGCCGGACTGACCATATTGGCCGAGATTTTTAGTTCGATATTTCGATGATTAAGCCTTATTTTTTTACAGCAATCATCGAGAATCTCTTTAAGATCGGCCCTTGCCTCTTTCCCCTGACGTAGCAGCCCTTTGACAAACCACGCTCTTTGCAGTAGTAGCACGGCAAAAACAAATACTCCTGCATACCAGACCAGAAACACTAATCCCTGCCAGTTGATGGGCTGAAGCCGCGGTTCGGAATCAACCGTTTTTGTGGGACTTGACGGTTGGAACTCTGGTTCTTCCGGAATGACGGATTTCTGTATCAATGTCGGTACGGCATAGGCATAACTTTGCTTTTGGGTATATGATATAGGTATTTTTCTTATTTCTGAAACTTCGGACTTGACCTGCCAGAGATCGCCGAATAAATACCCGATACTCGCTGGTGTTGTCAGGCTGGGCGGCAGAACCAGCTTGATCAGTATCAGCATCCATAGAAAGTAACGGAATACCGCTCTTGTTCGCTTACGAAGGATTAAGTAGTCAATTATGAATAACAAGGCGATCAGGATACTTGATTGGATCAACATCGCTGATGCGTACTGCCAAAACCACGGCCCTATACTATTCAGGCCCGAAATGAGAGTATTTGCTAATTCATTCATCGCTATTGCCTCCCGTATTTCTTCCAATGGCAAAATTTGCACCGCAGGCGTCTCGCCTGCTTTTGATGTCTGCCCTACCGCCCCCTTCTCCATAAAAGGGTTTTCTTTTCTTTCATTTTCGTTTGTATATTTTATATTTTACATCATTCATCGGCTGGGTGGCAGCCACCGAGTCTTCGAGGTGGATGGCTCGACAAAAGGTGGCTCTCAAGTAGGGTGCCGATGAAATCGCACCATTTCTTTACATGTAGGGTGGGTCTTTGACCCACGCGGCCTACTCTCTACTCTCTACTCTCTACTTTTTACTCTGGGCCTTTTCGACCATTTTATGAAGTTGTTTCAGGTCCTTATCGGAGAACTTCTCATTTTCAAACAGAAACTGCATCATTGGTGTCAGTGCCCCGTCGAATGCTCGTTTGAGTGTCTTTAGTATTTCACTTCGTTTGGCCTGAGCTTCGGTTATATTGGAAGTAAAAAGTTGTAGATTACGGATACTAGGGGTACTGAGTTGGCCTTTAGTCACCATTCGATCCATAAATGTTTTTACTGTGCTGTATGCCCAGTTTTTGCTTTTCTGAAGTGCTTCTTGAACCGTACCGGCCGCACAGGGTTCTTCCGTCCAGACCACCTTCATAATTACCCATTCTGCTTCGGTAAGTTCACGGCTCGATTCTTTTACGTCTTTTTTTATAGTTTTTTTTGTTCGCGACATCTGATATTCTCCTGCATTCTAACTATATAGAATATACACTACATTTGTCGAACATGCAAATAAAAAAATTATTTGTTTATACTTGTGTTAGTAAATCAAATTGTTCTCTTGTTAGCACTTTGCGTAGTTTCTGCAAAGCGAACAGCTCAATTTTTCTTACTCGTTCTTTGCTTATGCCCAAAATCTCCGCTATTTGCCTGAGGCTCTTGGGCTTGCGTTGGCCGGTTATTTCGGTTTGTTTAATCAGGCCGTAATGTTCTTTTACTATGGTTCTTTCGCGATTTTCCAGTGTTTCTGCCATAACATCTTCCAGGCTCATTCTTGCCGATTCGACAGCCAACACTTTATTGTCCTGCACACGCATATCGTGTGCCACTTCCAGCAGTTCATCGGTGGTTTCATGTGTCGGCCGCCTGTTTTGTTGGGACCGTAAA
>DAOWIP010000318.1 GCA_030640865.1 Sedimentisphaerales bacterium
CATAGCGCAAGTTTTATTTTTACAAAACTTTTAGGTTTGTTGTGTATGTAGATTACCTGTAGAATGTGTTGATGAAATCTTTTTATGAAATGAGCAAAATGAGTGCCGAACAGGATTGAGCCTGACCCCTTTTTCTCCCTTTTGCTTAACACGATGCGAACGCAAGCCTTATAAAGTAAATGTATTGGCAGCACTGGTGCTAATAAAGCAATGAATGCCCACAAGGATCCTTCTGGTACATGTGCATATTCTAGGTCTTTCGGTACTAAACCCATAATTATGTGTGTACAAGCTATCCACATGAAAAATGCTACCCACCCCAAAAAACGTCTGACCGACTTTTCATGGCGACTCCAATCTACCACCTCCTGCAAGCAGAGCCATTTTGTCAGTAATTTACTGCACAATAAGTAAAAAATTCCCGCCAATATCATAGAAAGAGGTGTAATTAGCTGGAGCCATATCGAATCCTTGAAAACAGGGAAGAGCGTTCCAGCAACCATAAAGCATAACATAAATGCTGCAATTAAAGGTATCCGCCGAACAGTTTTTACAGAAAGCCTTGTCCATGCTTGGTATGCAACGAACAAACAGTATCCTCCAAAGAAAAAAGCTGGGATGGGAAAAACCAACAAGAAAAAGATGTGCGACAGAGGTTCTTCGCCGGTAACTATTTTCCAAATGGGGTGAATTATTGCAAGAGTGATATATAAACCAAGAGCCGCTATTAATACAGCGGCCACCTTTCCAGCAGTCTTAACACGTTTTGCATTTGCTTGTATGTTCATACAATATCCTTTGTCACTATAAGGCCCATCACGACTTGCCTAATATTTTAGACCAAACAGACAGAATCAACGTTTCATCTCCAGTTGTAAACGGCGGAGTAAAAGTGCGGCGGGTGGCGGACCAAAACCGCGGCCCCCAAGCCCTATCTACCCCGCTCACTGCGGAGGAGAATTAAAGGTGTCCGGTACATTTTTCAGGCATACCTTTTTTCTCCCTCATTAAAGGAATTATGGAATCGCCAATGCTGCATTTTCATTTGGAATGAGTCTATGCCGCCTGGGTGAGCCTGTCAAGTGTGTCGTAGCTGAACCCGTTGGTAGAAACCATCTACCTTATTCGCCTGTCCTTTGGACAGACGCTGCCACCAGTCGAGGATTATACAAGAAACACCTCTCTGAAATACAGAAAGGTGCCACCCCGCCGCCATTTCAGGGCTAAACCCGGAAACCATGCTTAAGCTTACTTATGCTTCGCATAAGCTACGCGTAAAGCATGCCACCCCTCGTATAAACATTGTTCAATTCCTTTACTCAAATGGCGGGCATAGCCCGCCCTACGGAAGAATCCCCGCTTGACAGCGAGGGCTAATAATCGCGTGGGTCAAAGCCCCACCCTACAAGACTTACGAAAATTCGTAATGTTTTGTTGTCAAGCATGTTACATCGGTTTGTGTCGCATATTCGATATAATATTAATTTTTAAGTATTTTTTTATACAGATTTAAAAAAAACTTAATAGAATGTTAGCAATCTACAATGAAAAATACCAAAGAATTTATTACGAAGATATTTTTAGTAGCTTTATTGCTCTATATGTTTCTCCTTAGTATCGGCCTTATGGGGGCGGCATTCAAAGGGTTCGGCAGGGAATTCGCGGAAAACCTTATCAGGACGACCTCAAACCCATTTGTCGGTCTGTTCATAGGTATATTGGCAACGAGCCTGGTCCAAAGTTCGTCAACCACGACATCTATAGTTGTCGGTATAGTAGGCTCCGGCGGGATGGGTGTTGGAAACGCGATACCGATAATTATGGGCGCCAATATCGGAACCACCGTTACCAACACACTTGTTTCGTTGGGGCATGTGAGCCGTCGGGAAGAGTTTAAGCGGGCCATGGGCGCTGCCACCGTCCATGATTTTTTCAATCTTATCTGCGTCTGTATATTGTTTCCGCTGGAACTAACTACGGGATTTCTCGAGAAATGCGCTACCGCGATGAGTGCTTTGTTCGAGAACGCCGGCGGAATAAAACTTGTCAGTCCGATTAAAGTAGCTACCGAGCCGGTGGTTCATTTCATTCAGGATGTCGTTCAGGCATTAATAAAGTCATCAACTGCCACCAACATTGTGGTGTTGGTTTTGTCGTTTTTGATACTATTTTTCGCGTTATACTTCATAGTCAAAATCATGAAATCGCTTGTCGTAGAAAGAGCGGAGATCATTCTTAATAACGTTATCAACAGAAGCAGGCTCGCCGGTTTTGCCGCGGGGTTGGCTTTTACGGCCATAGTACAGAGCAGTTCAATTACAACTTCCCTGCTGGTTCCTATGGTGGCTGCCGGTATTTTTACGATTAAGTCAGTGTTTCCCATTACTCTCGGAGCGAATATCGGGACGACCGGCACGGCTATATTAGCATCTTTTGCCACGGGAAATCCTTCGGCTATTACTGTCGCGTTTGTTCATTTCCTGTTCAATCTGGCAGGGATCGTATGTATTTATCCGATAAAAGTGTTTCGACGTATCCCAATAAAGCTCGCTTATGGATTAGGAGAACTGGCTGCCAGGAAAAGAAGATACGCGTTATTTTATGTAACAGGTGTTTTTTTCTTACTGCCGGCATTGTTAATATTTATCTACAGACTATTTTGTTAAGGAAAGAAAAAATGTTCGAGAATCTTTTAAGTTTCTGGAAAGGCAAAGATTTTTTAACTCAGGTCTTCGAGGAATTCAAGGCTATGCTGGATAAATCGGAGTTTATGTTCACGACCGTCTGCGACTGTCTCGTCAGTGATGTTCAGGAACCTGAAATCAAACAGAAAATCTATGATATCGACC